>JBKJLB010000312.1:0-9304 GCA_046597075.1 Pelobium sp. | reverse complement strand
GCTTGTATTACCCCATTAATTCTAGGCGTAATATTTAATTTGGTGTTTGGCTCTACACAAACAACTTGAAACTGAGATTTTGAACCACCAACATTGTATTGTTGGCTGTAAGCCATTGCATAATACTTTTGTCCTAAAGCCAATTTTGGTAATATCAAGGTGGCTGCAGATCTTGCTCCTGCAAAAACGTGGGCATAAACTACTGCTTTGGGTTTTCCTTCATCAATTAAAACCCTAATTCCACGGTTTAGATACGTGGTTGATGCGGGTAGATATGAAGCATTTCTGTCAACCACAACCTCAGTAACACTATTTGCAGCAACATTGAAACGTATAGGCGCACTAGATCCACAAGTAACTACCCCGCTTGTGGCATTTTTGGAAGTTATAAAAACTGATAGTGAAGCTAAACCTCCTCCAACGCCGGTCGCTTGTACATGAGATGGGAAGCAAAGCCAAAATTCAGTTCCTTCATTAGAAACATTTTGAGCAAATATTTTTAATGAGCAAATAGACAAAAGAAATAAGCTTGTGAAAAATAATTTCATCTATAATTCAAATTCTAAAACTTTATATAAAATTAACTCCAAAATCAATTTAATGTTCTGTTAAAACTATTATTATATACTCTAAAACAACATTTTTAGTTTTATCTTACTAACAATACGGATCCAGTGTATGATAAGCTACCATCTAATGCAGTAATAATGTAATAATAAGTCCCAATTGGTAAATCCACACCATTATATCTTCCATCCCAAGGCTCTGTATATCTATTGGCATTAAATACATATCTACCTTCCCTATTAAAAATTTTTATAGTGGATGATGGATACCTATCCAAATGTTTAATGCTCCAAGTATCGTTTACGCCATCTCCATTTGGCGTAAAAGTGTTTGGCACCTCTGGATACTCCAAAACTTTTACATAAGCTTCATCAAACACCTGGCATTGATTCGAATTGGTAACTGTTAACTTATAATAAGTGTCTTTAATAGGTGTTGCAATAGGATTTAATATATCATCATGATCTAACCCTATTGATGGCGACCATTTATAAGTTAAATTTTCCCCAACAGATTCTCCTACCAACTGAACGCTAGCTCCAATCAAAATAGTATGATCGATACCAGCATTAACTACAGGTACTGAATAAACCACAATATCTTGAGATTTAGTATCTGAACAACCAGCATCAGTTTGGTAAATATAGGTAAGTGTATGTGTTCCTACGCCTGCTAAAATAGGAGAAAATATTCCATTTTCATCGATTCCCGCTCCAGAAAATTTACCTTTCCCTATTAAACCAGTAGTTTCACTTGCTATTATTTGAAAAGGATTTGCATTTTGACATACAGGTGCTAAAGCATTAAACTCAACTTTCGGAGAAGCGTTAAGCGTTATTGTTTTTGTTATCGTACTTATACATGTTAAACTACTTCCTGAATAGGTTACCATTTTAACTATGATATCTCTTTTAGCAGGACTATAAAAAATAGGGTATTCGTGGGTGTATATCTTTGCAATATCACCACTATTTAATGGGCGCTTTCCTGGTTCATTATCTGTTATAAATTCGGTTGGTTTTAAATCATCAAAGTACCAATCAATTCTGGTGATTTGGCCAAAGTCTATGGTAGAATGATCTTCAAAAGAAATTATTTGATTGCTACAAAGTTTCGTGTCATTTTGCACAATAAATGCTGATTTAGGCGTACTTCCATTAACTGTGAAAACCTTTTCAATTTCTGCAACACACCCAGCAGCACTAGTTACTGTTAATTTAACTTTATAATCGGCAGCAGCCAAATATTTATGCAAAGGGTTTTTAAGAGTTGATGTATTAGAGGTTGATGTGGGATCACCAAAATCCCATTTATAAGATAAAACAGTATTTTCTGAGAAAGTGGTGGTATTTGTAAATTGCGCAAAAGCATCATCTAAGCATACATTTGGGGTTATAAAATTGGCCACAGGAGTTGGTAAAATAGTAATTGGTTGAACAATTGTTTGGGTGCAGCCTAAATCTGTGGTCACAGTCAATGTTACATTATATGTTTTTGCCGTACTAAAAATATGACTTGGGTTTTGAAGCGATGAAGAATTATTGGAGGATGTTGGGTCGCCAAAATTCCAGTTCCAATTATTTATGACGCCATTTGCTGTGGTAGATTGATCTGTAAATTGCAAAGGATTTAGCTCGCAGTTTGGCGAAACTGTTGTAAACTTTGCCAAAGGTAATGCAACTATTTGTATATCTTTTGAAACAACATCAGACCAACAACCCGTATTATATTTACTAGAAAATTTAACTTTTTTTATCCCTATTGATTTAAATACAAATTTAGGGTCTTTTACAGTAGAACTCCCTTCTCCATTAAAATCCCATAAATAATCGGTAACGGAAGCTTCATCTGGGTCAGTCTGATGTGTAAAAGAAACCTCACTATTCAAACAGCTTTGTACTGGGGCAGTAAAGCCCGCAACTGGTTTGTTATTTATAATTAAATCGAATGAAAACTCATCACCAGTGCCGCAAGCGTCTATTGTTGGTTTAATTACATTTGCCGTAAAATTATAAGTATTTGGTTGGGTGAAAATTAAATCCTTCACCAATAAATAGGTATAGGTAGTTTCTCCATTAGCATTAGTGCTCTGACTAATCAACTGAAGAGTTATAGGTTTAGAACCATTTCCATCTCCCTTATCTAAGTTAATATCTACTGGTTTATATGGCAATTTTAAAGTAATCCTATAAGCATTCCCTACACAGCCTGTTTGCACTACTTCATTACTCAGTTGATCAATTGGCTCGACTCCAAAGGCTGTAAGATTAGCACCAGCAGCATATCCGTAAGAATCAAAAGATCCAAAACCATAAGCGATGGCGTTAAAACCAAAATCAGATATTAAGTTATGTGTTCCTTCTGATACTCGTAATTGCGAATAAGAATGTGTTGAACTACCAGGTACAGGAATGAAATTAGAAGCTACATTTATCCCATCTAACTTAAATGTTGATACACCTTCGTTTTTTACAACAACATTTATGAAATGTTTTGTAATAATAGCTCGAGGTGTGGAGTACATGGTGATTTTATTTAGAGTTTGTTCTAAAGGATTTAAAAAAATCATTTCAGGATCACCTATATCCCCAGTTACATTATTACATAACAAAGTCTTATTTTGGGTAACTGCATATTGTACGGTTTGTATAGGTTTATCTGAACTTATAATATCAGTTTGTTTTGATGCAAACTCATAATAAAAGTTATTTATAAAATCTTTTGGATCTATTACCGTCCCATTTAAGGTAACTACCGCGGCGGGGTCACTTTTTAATATTCTGTAAATCACAAAATCTCTATCTAATTGTGGTACGGTAATAAAGTTTTTTCCCCAAGTAGCCGTAGGGTAAACTTGTTGAAATAAGTTATCAGCCGAACCTGGATTTGGTGTGCCAGATCCAGGAAGAACATAGGATAAACAATTAATCGCGATTTTACTACTCCCAGAAAATACTGCAATTTTTTTACAGGAGCCATTAGTAGATATAGATTTTATTTTTGAGCCTGTTAAATCTACGCCTGATGAACTACCACCTGCATTAGTAAAAGTGCCCATTACATTGTAAATTTCTCCTTTATTTAAACTAACAATATTAGTAGAATTTGCATCCCAACCACCTAATGTTTTTTGGCTTGGAGTAATTTCTACTTGTGTATTATCTTCTACAGCAACTATAAAAAACCAAGAAGAACAGTTAGAAGAATTAGAGATTTGTTTATAATTTATAGAATAATAATCTTTACCTAGTGTATTTACCGGTAAAACCAGTGTAGCGCCTGATACTGAAGATTGATAAATATGCGCATAAGCAATAATAGGTTTTAATGATGTTAAATGTATTCCATTCAACGATTTTCCTTCTGTAGTTAAATGGGCAGTAGTAGGTATATCAACAAATTGAACAACATTTGCAGTAATATCAACTGTTTGGGAAAATCCTAAATTTGGAATAGTAACAGTCGCTTTCGTATTCACATCAGAAGTTAGGTATAAAACCATACTTCCTGTTGTTACGTGATTACCATACCCTAACCAAAAATCAGTTCCTTTATTTGATGAACCTTGGGCAAAAACCTGGCTATCAATAATAAAAAAACAAAATATAACCCAAAAAAGGTATAGGTAATTAATTGGTTTCTTCATTTAAGTGTGTAAAATTTAGACTAAAAAAATGCTGATTGTTTTAGCTTAAACTTTTATAAAAATAGCTAAATTAAATAGCTTCCTATCATCCGTTTTAAAAGAAAAAAACCCTACAAATAATAATGTTAATTTTTAAAATTTTATTGGGTAATGATATAATCTATTATTCGTCTACACCTATTTTATATTTTTTACCTTTAATTTTTTCGTTTCTAATCAAGCTTAAAGCTTGATTTACCCTTTTTCGATTTACCGCTACGTAAGACATATGATCGAAAACTTCTATTAAACCTATCTCCTCTTTATTCAAGTTCGCTTTTTTATACAGCAAGCCTACAACATCAACTTTGTTAACTTTGTCTTTTTTACCTGCTGCAAAATAAATAGTAGCCCATTTACTGGGTTCAAATAGTTTAAAATCCTCAATTTCGGTAACTTCTTCAATTGGTTCTATAACATAAGCTGGTGCATATTCGTCATCAGCTAATAGTAAATAAGCTTTTCCACTCGCTTTCATTCTGGCTGTTCTGCCGTTTCTATGTGTAAAAGATTCTTCGGTAAACGGAATTTGATAATGGATAACTTGCTGTACATCTGGAATATCTAATCCGCGAGAAGCTAAATCAGTAGTCACCAAAACCGCATGCGTTCCGTTCCTAAATTTCACCAATGCTTTTTCTCTATCAGGCTGATCCATTCCTCCATGATAAATCCCATTACTCATACCTTTATCCCATAACAAATCGCTTACCCGTTCTGCAGCTTCACGGTGGTTGCAAAAAATCAAAGTTGGACCTTCTGGATGTTCCGAAACAACTTGCATCAATAGCTTTAACTTATCCTTTGATTTGGTGTGTAAAACCTTCAAAGCTAACTCTGGCGATTGCTGATCATTTGAAAGAAAATTCACCATCGCTAGGTTGTTCACTTGAGCAAATGATGGCACCTCATCCATTTTAGTAGCAGAGGTTAATATTTTTTGTTTGATATTGATCAAATTCTCGATAATCATCTCCATCTCTACTTGGAAACCTAACTCCAAAGATTTATCAAACTCATCTAAAACTAAATATTCTACTTCTGTAGGATCAAAATTTTCATGTTTGATGTGGTAAGATATTTTACCTGGAGTTCCTATAATTATTGAAGGAGTTTCGGACAAGCTCAAACTTTCTGTTTTTGTGCTATGTCCTCCATAAATACAAGTCACTTTAAATCCTGATTGCAAAGACCTGAAAACTTGCTCAATTTGTAAAGCCAATTCACGAGTTGGAATGATTACCAAAACTTGAACTTTTTTTAAGTCTTTTTCTAATCTATTTAAAAGAGGTAAAAGAAAAGCTAATGTTTTACCCGAGCCTGTAGACGATAAAACCATAACGTCTTTATGGGCGTCAATAGCTTTTTGAGTTGCAATTTGCATCTCGTTTAATTCGTGGATATTTAACCGCTTTAAGCTTTCTTTGATGGAATCAGAATTTTTCATTGCTACAAATATCCAATAAATTATCTGCTTGATGGCAATTTCATTTCTCCCTATTATCTTTACGCCATGAGAAAGCTAAAGCTTGACGAACTCAATCGCGTAAGTGTAGATGAGTTTAAAGAGCAACAAAAACTGCCAGTAATAGTTGTTTTAGATAATGTAAGAAGTTTAAACAACGTAGGCTCGGCATTTAGAACTGCTGATGGTTTTGCTGTTGAAGCTATTTATTTATGTGGTATTACTGCCCAGCCTCCGCATCGCGAAATAGAAAAAACAGCTTTAGGTGCTACACAATCTATCCAATGGAAATATTTTGAAAATGTAGTTGACGCGGTTCATCACCTAAAAGAAAATAATTTTAAAATCATTGCAATTGAGCAAGCGGTAAGTAGCGTCAGCTTAACAGATTTTACTCCAAAAGAAGGTGATAAATATGCTTTTTTCTTTGGTAACGAAGTAAATGGCGTGAGTGAAGAAGTGATGCAAAACATTGACGCCTGTATAGAAATCCCTCAGTTTGGGACCAAACACTCTTTTAATATTGTGATTAGCACTGGAATTGTACTTTGGGATTTTTATAGCAAGTTCATTAAATAGGTTTTATCAAAAAACAAAAAAGGAAACCAATGAACTGATTTCCTTTTTAAATCTTAGCGCTTCAAATTTCTAATAATCAGCCTCTGCAAACAGATCAATAACTTCTTTACTTTCTAAAGCCGAATGTCCAGTTAAAAATAAGTCAATTCTACGGGCTGCTTCCCTACCTTCAGAAATTGCCCAAACAACCAAAGATTGTCCTCTTCTCATATCGCCAGCAGCAAAAACCTTATCAACAGAAGTTTTAAAATCTCCCTCTATTGCACTTACATTTTTTCTGCCGTCTAAATCTAATCCCAGTTGCGCTATCATCCCTTCATATTGTGGATTCATGAAACCCATCGCCAAAAAAACTCTTTGACAAGGAATTGTTCTCTCTGTTCCAGCAACTTCAGAAAACTTAACCGGACGACCTAAGAAATCAACTTCCCACTCCACATCTACAATTCTTAGTTCTTTTAATTCTCCATTTGCATCACCAATAAATTCTTTGGTATTGATACCCCAAAATCTTTCACAACCTTCTTCATGGGAGCTGGTAGTTTTTAAAAGCATGGGATATTGCGGCCAAGGCATGTTGTCTGTCCTGTCTTTTGGTGGCTGAAACATCAATTCAAATTGGGTGATTGATTTTGCCCCTTGGCGATTTGATGTCCCAACACAGTCAGATCCGGTATCACCGCCTCCAATTACCACCACATCTTTGCCTTTTGCTAAAATTTCTTCATCTATAACTTCTATTCCGCTAACACGCTTATTCTGTTGTTTTAAGAATTCCATGGCGAAATAAACTCCTTTTAATTCCCTTCCGGGGATGGGTAAATCTCTTGGAATTGTTGAGCCTCCAGCCAAACAAACAGCATCAAAATCCCTCACTAAGTCTCTGGCGTCAATGTCATTACCAATTTCAGTATTGCATTTAAATTCGATACCGCTTTCCTCCATTAATTTAACTCTACGACGAACTACTTCCTTGTCTAATTTAAAATCAGGAATTCCGTATCGTAAAAGTCCACCTGGTTGATCGTCTCTTTCGAAAACGGTGACTTGATGGCCTGCTTTATTTAGTTGCGCTGCTGCTGCTAAACCAGCTGGGCCAGAACCTACAATTGCCACGTTTTTACCTGATTTTAATATCGGAGAAAATGGTTTGACATAACCTTGCTCGAAAGCAATCTCAATGATATGTTTTTCAATTTCTTCAATGGCTACTGCTGGTTTATTAATTCCTAATACACAAGCAGATTCGCATGGTGCAGGACAAATTCGACCTGTAAACTCTGGAAAATTGTTAGTTGAACTCAAAATTTTATACGCCTCTTTCCAGTTTTGTTTGTAAACAGCGTCGTTAAACTCTGGAATTACATTCCCTAGTGGACAGCCATTATGACAAAACGGAATTCCGCAATTCATACATCTTGCCGATTGTTCATTGAGTTTTTCGTCAGAATACATGCCAACGAATTCTTTATAATTCTTTACTCTATCTTGGGTGGGTACCTTTTCAGGCAGCTCTCTTCCGTACTCTTTAAATCCTGTTGCTTTTCCCATTTTAATAAATTGATTCTAATTGCTGTTTTTGTGCTAATACTCTTTTAAATTCTTTAGGGAATACCTTAATAAATTTAGCTGATTCTTCATTCCAATGTTCTACTAAGAATTTAGCCACAGCACTTTGTGTTAATAGATGATGTTTTTTTAATAGTTTGATGATTAGCTCTTCATCTTTCACATTTAAAGGATCTAAATCAACCATTTCTAGATTACAATTTTCTACAAATTTTCCATCAACATCATAAATCCAAGCAATTCCACCGCTCATACCTGCGGCAAAGTTTCTTCCTGTTTTCCCAATGATTAAAGCTTTTCCACCTGTCATGTATTCACACCCGTGATCTCCAACACCTTCAACTACTGCCGTTGCACCAGAGTTTCTAACTGCGAAACGTTCACCCGCTTGGCCGCGGATAAACAATTCTCCGGAAGTAGCGCCGTAAAGAACAACGTTACCAACAATAATATTATCCTCAGGTGTAAAAGTGCTCTCTTTAGCAGGATAAATAGCAATTTGAGCACCTGACAAACCTTTCCCTACATAATCATTGGCTTCGCCTTCTAACTCAAAAGAAATACCTTTTGCTGCGAAAGCTGCAAAACTTTGACCAGCAGAACCCATAAATTTAAAATTGATGGTATTATCTGGAAGTCCAGTGGAACCGTAAATTTTAGAAATCTCATTAGACAAAACAGTACCAACGGTTCTATCTGTATTCTTCAATTGAAAGGTTCCAAAAACTGGTGTTTTGCTTTCTAAAGCTCCTTTCGAAGCTTCCAGCAATTTCCAGTCAATGATATCATCCATTCCATGATCCTGCATTTCACTATTGTAAAGCGTTAATCCCTTTGGATAAACCATAGGATGCAGCATTGCTGAAAAATCTAATTTTTTGGCTTTCCAATGTGTAATGCCTTCTTTCATTTTTAAAAACTGAACTCTCCCCACCATATCATTTATGGTTTTAAAACCTAATTCGGCCATAATCTCACGTAATTCTTGTGCCATGAAATTGAATAAGTTCACTACATGTTCTGGTTTACCGCTAAATAGTTTTCGTAATTCAGGATCTTGGGTAGCCACGCCTACTGGGCAAGTATTTAAATGACACTTACGCATCATAATACATCCTCCAGCTACAAGTGCTGCAGTAGCAACGCCCCATTCTTCGGCTCCTAATAGAGCTGCAATGGCTAAATCACGACCGGTTTTCAATTGTCCGTCGGTTTGTAAAACAACCCGACTTCTCAATTTATTTTTTACTAATGTTTGATGTGCTTCTGCTAAACCAAGTTCCCAAGGTAAACCTGCGTGGCGCAATGAACTAAGAGGTGATGCTCCCGTTCCTCCATCAGCACCTGAAATTAAAATCGCATCTGCTTTCGCTTTTGCTACACCGGCTGCTACTGTACCAACACCCGCTTGCGAAACCAACTTCACATTGATACGTGCC
>JBKJLB010000021.1:0-2593 GCA_046597075.1 Pelobium sp. | reverse complement strand
CGAACATTACAAGGCTTTGCCAGAACACGCAGAGACATTCTTTAATTATTTAGCTAAAACAAAATTTAAGGATGCTAAATAATTAAAGAATGTCTCTGCGTGTTCTGGCAAAGCCTTGTAATGTTCGTGTATAGGCTTTTCTGCAATAAAATGTATAATGGAAGGCTTTATTTTTTCTATAGGATCAAAAGACACATGATTCCATTTTTGAGGTAAAATTAGCCAAGGCAGTTTAGCTAAAACAACATTTAAACCGTACTGATCGGCAAAAAAAGAATACTCCTTGTTATCCTCAATGGCATCTATCGTTGTTTGAGTTACCAAATTTGCTCTCCAATTCTCAGCATCTATTAGCATTACACCTGTATTAAAATAAGGTGAATCTGCATCAAATCCTAATTCTTTATAGTTCAAAATTCCAGCCCAATGATCAAAAATCTTAATCCTATCTAAAGCAGCTGCTAAAACATTTTCACCTAAATCTAAATTATAAAGGTTAGAAATATCGTCTAGCACAACCATATCCACATCCAAGTAAAGAATTTTCTTAATCTCTAAAGGCAACCCTCTAGGAAGATAAATATTCATATAAATAGATATTGGGAAAGTGCTTCTGTCGTTTGGTAAACTGTAACCATCGGGCATAAAATCTGCACAAGTCATCCACCTGATTTCGATTTTATTGAGCGTTAAAGATTGTTCTACTTTTGCTTTATTTTCTTCAGATATGTTATCTCCAATGAGATAGGAAACAATTTTTTCAGAAGTTTGATGATTAATTTCTATGGACTTAAGAAGAACCGCATAAAATAATATATAGTCGTTATCGCAGTTGGAGGCTAGATATATTGTGTTATGCACAAAACTATTTTAAAAGGTTGAGTAGAAACAAAATAAAGTATTTTTTATAAAAGTAGTAAAATGTTGTTTAAGTATGGCGAGTGAAATTTTATTTAATTAAAATTATCATGTAAAAAATCAAAATAATTATCTTCGCCGTGTATGCTAGATAAAATTATAGACTTCATAAAAAGATATAAACCACGCAAATATGGGTGTTCAGGAGATTTTAAAACCTGGGAATTGGCTAAGAGTTTATGTGAAGGGTATGACGACTCTATAATACTTGAAAGAATTATTGAATCTACCTTAAAAGTTAGAAATGGAGAGTCGGCTTGGGAACTAGATGGAATAAACTACAATCATATCAATTATTCATATCCGTTATTATCTCATTTAATGTTGATTGCTGCAAGAGATAATGGGAATTTATCGCTGATTGATTTTGGTGGCTCTTTAGGTACCACTTATTTTCAAAACAGGAAATATTTAAAAGATTTAAATAATGTTCGTTGGACCGTTGTTGAGCAGCCTCATTTTGTAAAAGCAGGAACAGAAAAAATTGCTTTTGAAAATTTAGATTTTAAGGAAACTCTAGAAATAGCTTTTCAAAAAAATGGATCTTATAATACTTTTTTAACTAGTGGTGTAATACCTTATTTACCAGAACCCTATGAGTTTTTAAACCATGTTAAATCTTTGGAATTTAAAACCGTGATAATTGATAATACTTACTTTAACAATAAAGAAGGCGAAAGAATTTGCATACAGAAGGTTGACCCAATGTTTTATGGGAAAGCTTTATCATATCCTTGTAGATTTTTAGATTATGAAAAAGTAAAAAGTATCTTTTTAGATAAATATGACCTTTTTCAAGAATATGATACAGGTATCCAACTATACTTGGATAATAAAACCATTGAATATAAAAGTTTGGTTTTTAACTTAAAAGAGGATTAACGTGGTTAAAAAAGGATTTAAATATCCCAATATTGCATTCCTTTTCTCTTAACATAGTTTCTAATATCTAAAACTATTGCTGCAAAAAAGTAAAAAATTAAGGGGAAACCTACTGCAAGAAAAGAGGAGTAAATAAAAAACAATCTGATTTTAGACTGTGAGATTTTAAATTTTTCACCTAAATAAGTACACACGCCAAACGAATATCTCTCGAAAAAAGTAATTATATTTTGTAGCATATCCTTTAAGTTGATTTTAAAATTTTTAAACCAATCCCACAATTTAAACAATTTTTACGATCACAAAAATATTTTTTTAAATGAATCAGCGCTTGCGAATCAAAAGCACTTTCTAATTTGAATCCTCTTTCTTTAAATCCTTTGGTTATTTGATTTTCTTCGGGTTTAATTTCTTCTAAAATTTGAATCACTAAATCTGAATATAATTTATTCCCAGATTGTTCACCATAATAGAATAAAAGTGGAATTATAGCATTCAACAACAAACCATTAATACTAGCTACACCTAGCATATCACTACGTTTCGAAACTTCTTTATCAAATAAAAAATGAGTTTCCCAATAATTATTTATGGATAAATCTTGAAATAACTTTTTAAAATCTTTAAGATTTTGAATTGCTATTATTTTAGAAAACAAATGTTGCGACTTTAAAACTAACGCGGCAAATTGAGCTAAACGTACCGTTGGAAAATTATCAGGACGAGTTTTAGAGAACTTCCACCCTTCTCCCTTAATGCAACTTAAGCCGTATTTCTGTTTTAAAAACTCAAA
>JBKJLB010000005.1:0-4816 GCA_046597075.1 Pelobium sp. | reverse complement strand
CCATTGGTAATAATTGCATTCCATTCTTGGTCTGTTCCGGGTAAAAAACCTGGAACATCTTCAAAAACTAATAAAGGAATATTAAAAGCATCGCAAAAACGAACAAAACGAGCTGCTTTGGTAGAAGCATGAATATCTAACACACCTGCTAAAAAAGCTGGCTGATTGGCCACTACACCAATACTTCTTCCTGCTAATCTGGCAAAGCCGACTACAATATTTTCAGCAAAATCTTTATGAACTTCTAAAAAGGAATCTCCATCAATCACCTCCTCAATCACTTCTCTGATATCATATGGCTGGTTAGCGTTTTCTGGCATAATTTCATTTAGCTGTAGCCGCTTTTCATCTCCTATTTCATAATCTTCAAAAGGAGCTTGTTCTTCACAATTTTGAGGCATGTAACTCAGTAATCTTTTTACATGATTAATGGCCTCAATTTCATTGGCACAAGCAAAATGTGTGACGCCAGATTTTGTAGCATGTGTTTGCGCTCCGCCTAATTCTTCAGAAGTTACTTCTTCATGTGTTACGGTTTTTACAACATTTGGTCCGGTAACAAACATGTAAGAGGTATTTTCTACCATCAAAATAAAATCGGTAATAGCAGGAGAGTAAACTGCACCACCAGCGCAAGGGCCCATAATTGCCGAAAGCTGCGGAATAACCCCAGAAGCCATCGTATTTTTATAAAAAATATCAGCGTAACCACCTAACGAAACCACACCTTCTTGAATACGAGCTCCACCAGAATCATTTAAACCAATTAACGGGGCTCCATTCTTCAATGCCATATCCATGATTTTGCAAATTTTCTCGGCATGGGTTTCAGACAAAGAACCCCCAAATACGGTAAAGTCTTGAGAGAAAACATACGTCAGTCTTCCGTTTACTGTGCCATAACCAGTAACTACGCCATCGCCGGGATATTTTTCATTTTGCATTCCAAAATCTGTAGAACGATGAGCAACCAGCATTCCAATTTCTTCAAAAGAACCTTCATCTAGCAAAAAGTGTAAACGCTCACGAGCGGTTAATTTTCCTTTTTTATGCTGTTGTTCAATTCTTTTTTTACCGCCTCCAAGAAAAGCTTCTTCTCTTTTAGCGTTTAATATGGATAGTTTTTTGTTCACTTATTTAGAATTTGGAATCTGGTGAAATTATAAAATTTCTGAGGAAGCAACTAATTCTTTTAGAGATTGTGCATTAACAATTTTGTGATGATTAATTTACAAAGGACATTCTCCTTTTCTAAATCATTTTAATATTTTTGTAAAATTAGAGTTGTAAGAATTACGTTCCTTGTAAAAATGAGTAAGAGATTTAAAATTTTGGTGTATTGTAATTTGTTCATCGCAATTTTTATTGCGAAGATGATTATTTCTACAGCACCTGTTTTTATAAATCTTGACCAAAAAGTTGTAAAAGCTGCAATTATGCAGCTAGAGTTAGAAAACGAAAATAATGAGAGCTCTGGAGAGGCTAAAGACCTTAACAACATCGCCAAAAAAGGTGTAGAGTTTTTGCATGTTTACGACTTTAAAATTATTCCAATTACTCCAGTTCAAGCTATTGATTTTCATTTTATCTCCAAAAAATACCTCAAAATATACTTCCCTTTGGTATTAACCCCACCACCAAATTTTAGTTGATTTTCGCTAAATATTTCATTTTTTTTAATTAACAATAACATTATTTTATGATAAATAATCAATCAACCACCGATGGAAGTGGTATTGGTAAATACTTTCTTGCCAAGAATCTTAAAAAAGATATTCCCGCAAGTATTGTAGTTTTTTTAGTGGCATTGCCTCTATGTTTAGGTATTGCATTAGCCTCGGGGGCACCACTATTCTCTGGAATTTTGAGTGGCATTATTGGTGGAATTGTGGTAGCTAGTTTTAGTGGATCACAACTAAGCGTAAGTGGTCCTGCTGCAGGTTTAACAGTTATTGTTTTAACTGCCATAACAGATTTAGGAAGCTTTAATGTTTTTCTTTTAGCGGTAATGATTGCCGGGTTAATTCAAATTTTATTAGGAATTTTAAAGGCCGGAACCATTGGCAATTACTTTCCAAATTCGGTAATTATTGGGATGTTGGCAGCTATTGGGATTATTCTGATTCTAAAACAGTTACCCCATGCAGTAGGTTACGATGCCGATTTTGAAGGTGATGACAATTTTCTGCAGCCCGATAATGAAAACACTTTCACTTCTTTAATCTCTGCATTTAGCAAATTTAACGGAGGAGCAATTATTATTAGTACAATATCGTTGGCCATCTTAATTTTATGGCCAAAATTTAAAAAATTAGCGATTGTTCCAGCACCATTAATTGTGGTGGTAGTGGGAATTCTTTTAACAGAAACCTTTAAAGACTCCTATTTGACCTTAAATGCAGAGCATTTGGTTCAAATTCCGGTAGTAGAATCTTTTATGGATTTCAAAGGATTATTCACCTTTCCTGATTTTTCGGCGCTAAGTAATCCAAAATTATGGATGGTGGCGGTTACTATCGCCATTGTAGCCTCACTAGAAACACTTTTGAGTTTAGAGGCGGTAGATAAAATAGACCCTATTAAACGAGTTTCGCCAACCAATAGAGAATTGATAGCTCAAGGAATTGGAAATACGATTGCAGGCTTAATAGGTGCATTACCAATGACGGCGGTTATCGTACGTTCTTCGGCTAACGTAAGTTCTGGGGCAAGAACAAAAGTTTCTGCTATTTTGCATGGCGTTTTCTTAATATTAGCTGTATTGTTAATACCCATTCTTATCAATAAAATACCATTAGCTTGTTTAGCTGCTATTTTGTTATTAGTTGGTTATAAACTGGCCAAATTATCTTTATTTAAGAAAATGTGGAAAGATGGTAAAGACCAATTTATTCCCTTTGCAGTTACTATATTAGCTGTTGTATTTACTGATTTGTTGATTGGTGTAGGGATTGGTTTAGCGGTAGCAATTGTATTCTTGTTAAGAACAAATTTTCGTAATCCTTATTTTTACACGGTGGATAGAAGCGAGGGCAAGCATATCATTAGGATAAAACTGGCACAAGAAGTATCTTTCTTAAACAAGGGGGCAATTGAATATCTGTTAACGCATATACCAAAAGGTAATAGAGTAATTATTGATGGTACACAATCTTTATTTATTGATAAGGATGTGTTAGATACTATTAATGATTTCTACAACCATGCTCATACAAAGGATATACAAGTAGAACTCATTAATATTCATCCAAGATATGAGGTGCCAAAATTGAAAGAACTAGATTTAAATTTTAAAGAAACTGCTTAAAATGGAAAAGAAAGATAAAGACCAGTTAATGGAAAAAAGAGAAACTAAAAATATTTCTATAGGTCATGATTTAGATAAATTTAATTACCAAGACCTTTTAAAATGGAATAAGGAATGGGTTAAGAATACTTTAGATGAAGATCCTGAGTATTTTAAAAAACTTTCTCAAGGACAAAGTCCACCAATTTTATGGATAGGTTGTGCCGATAGTAGAGTACCTGCTAACCAAATTACGGGTACAAATCCTGGTGATATTTTTGTTCACCGAAATATTGCCAACATGGTCATTCATACAGACATGAACATGTTAAGTGTTTTGGATTATGCCGTTGCTGTTTTAAAAGTAAAGCATGTAATTGTATGTGGTCATTATGGTTGTGGAGGAGTTTTAGCTGCCATGAGCCACAAACAATACGGTTTAATAGATAATTGGTTACGTCACATTAAAGATGTTTACCGTACTTATGCTTTCG
Organism: Pelobium sp.; assembly: GCA_046597075.1. GTDB lineage: Bacteria > Bacteroidota > Bacteroidia > Sphingobacteriales > Sphingobacteriaceae > Pseudopedobacter. The sequence continues at coordinate 1,036 of JBKJLB010000005.1, read as the reverse complement.
AATTAGATATGTTAGAAGACGAAACTGAAAGAGGTAAGCGCTTAGTTGAACTTAATGTTATTGAAAACGTTTACAACCTTTGTAAAACTAGTACGATACAAAATGCTTGGAAAAATGGTCAAGGATTAAATGTTCATGGCTGGGTCTATAGCCTTGATACAGGAATCATTAAAGATTTAAAAGTCTCTTTTAATTCTGATGAGAAATTAGGAAGTGTTTTCAAATTTGAAAATAAGTAAATTTTAGAAAAGCAGGACTGGTATAATTATTTAAATCAGTCCCGCTTTTCTTTTAAGTCCTCGCTTCGCTGTGGGCTTTTCATTCAATTGTTTGCAGGGGTTTATTTAATTTAATCTTTTGCCACTATTAAAATTTTAATAGGTGGTTGTCATTTTCGCATCCACACAAATTATATAGTCAGCTTTATTTAAGTTTTCTTTATTTAGCTTATTGATATCATCCTGTGAAACAGTAGATATGGTGCCATAATTTAAGTTTGGTTTTTCTTGTTTCAGGTACCATAAAATTCCCTCATAATCATCAGAATGGTAAGCGCCATTGTAATGGATAAATCCAGACCCTTCTTTATAATTCTTTAAAATGAAATGAGCCATTGTTGCATCTTTTATAGCTTGTGCTTTTACTAAAAGCGGGCTACCATGTTCGCCCATCATTTTTAAAATATTTTGGTATGTGGGTAAATTCGCATCAAATTTAATGGGCAAAGGGGCTATCCAACTTTTTTCTTGTTTACTTAAACCATCTAAAGATTGGAAATCATTTTTATAAACTAAAGAAGCATATTTTCTTGGGATATTGGTAGCTATAAAAGGAAGGTTATTTTCCTTTGCAAAGTCTAAAAGTGGTGCGTAATCAGTAGGGTAATTTGGCCATAATCTGGCTTCTTTTGGTAATCGCTCACCATCAATTTCACCTTTCAAATATTTATCTATTGCTTCCTGATTATCCGCTTCCATCATTTCGGCACCTAAAATAATAGGCTTTTGTTTGGCTAAGTCAACTGTTACTTCATACT
>JBKJLB010000324.1:0-2837 GCA_046597075.1 Pelobium sp. | reverse complement strand
AAAGCATCAACTTTTTCTTTGGATTGCTTATCAGTTGTGGTGAAAATACATTTATATCCTTTTATAACAGCCGCAATTGATAAGCAATCCAAAGAAAAAGTTGATGCTTTGAAAGCTTTTGGTGCCGAGGTGATTGTTTGCCCTACTGATGTAGAACCTGAAGATCCAAGATCTTACTATTCGGTTTCATCACGTTTAGAAAGGGAAGTGCCAAACTCTTGGAAACCTAATCAATACGATAATTTATCAAATTCTACAGCACATTACGAGCAAACCGGACCTGAAATTTGGGAACAAACCGAAGGAAAAGTTACACATTTGGTAGTAGGTGTAGGGACTGGAGGAACAATTTCTGGAACAGGGAAATACTTGAAAGAAAAGAACCCAAATATTAAAATTTGGGGAATTGATACTTATGGTTCAGTGTTTAAAAAGTATAAAGAAACTGGAATTTTTGATGAAAAAGAAGTTTATCCTTACATCACAGAAGGTATTGGAGAGGATTTTTTACCTAAAAATGTAAATTTTGACCTGATTGATAGATTTGAGAAAGTAACCGATAAAGATGCTGCTTTAATGACCAGAGAGATTGCCCGTAAAGAGGGTATTTTTGTTGGTAATTCTGCAGGAGCGGCAGTTGCTGGGTTATTGCAATTGAAAGATCATCTTAAAAAAGACGATGTAGTCGTAATTATTTTTCATGACCACGGTTCTAGATACATGGGTAAAATGTTTAACGACGATTGGCTACGTGAACGAGGATTTTTACAAGACGAGAAATTAACTGCTAAATCTATTTTGGCTAAAAGGGAACCACAAGAAATGGTAACTATTGATAGCGAAAAAACAGTTTTAGAGGCCATTAATACTATGAAATCTTTAAACATTTCGCAGATACCAGTGATGCAACAAGGAATGGTAGTGGGCCGTGTAACCGAAAGTGAGATTTTAAGTGCTTTATTAGAAAATCCTTCTATCAAATCATCTAAGGTAAGTGTTATACAATCTTCATCTTTTCCTTTTGTAGATTTAAATGCATCAATAGATAAGATCTCTGGATTGATTAATAAAGAAAACTCTGCTGTTTTGGTAGAAGATGAAAAGGGAAGAATTGAGATCATCACTCAATATGATATTATCGACGCCATATCGGGCTAAAAAAAATGAGCCCCAAAAATAATTGGGGCTCATCCTTTTAAAAAATTTATTATTTATTTAAGGTTACATTTAAAGTAATTTTTATAGCTGCCAAAGCTTTAGAAACTGGGCAGTTATCTTTGGCATCTGTTGCTAATTTTAAAAATTCTTCTTCAGAAATTCCAGGTACTTCTCCGACTAAGTCTAGTTGTATGCCACTTATTTCAAAGCCAGAATCTGTTTTTTCTATACTTACAGTAGCATCTGTATTCAATATTTTTGGAGTATAACCAGCTTCGTCTAAAGCAAAACTTAAGGCCATTGAATAACAACCAGCATGTGCTACGGCAATTAGTTCTTCAGGGTTTGTTCCTGATTTGCCATCTTCACTTTCGAAACGGGCTTTAAAAGAATAAGGTGTGGATTCCAAAGCTCCGCTATTTGTAAATAGGGAACCTTTTCCTGCTGTTCCATTTCCTTTCCAAATTGCCGTTGATTTTCTATTTATAATCATAATAATTTTTTTAATAATTAGTGTCTAGCTTTTTAAAATAGAAATATAAGAAATTAGTTTTTAAATGGGAAAGAAATAATTAGACTTTGCTCCAACTGTGTTTTAATGCATAGAAAGTCAGTGTACTGAAACCTATAAAAAGCATTAAATGGAAAGGAAATAAACCGAAATCATGAAAATAAAAAGCTGCAATTAATCCTGAAAAGAAATAGAAGCATAAGAATAATTCCACATAAAATGATTTTGACAAGCTACGCTTAACGTAAATATTGCTGTTGAAATTATCTTTCAGTTTGGTGATATTGAATTTTGGAGTTCGTATAAAAGCAGATTTAAATCCAAATAAACCTTCTAAAACAGCAATAGAATTGTGAAAACTTAGAGCCATAGAAACAGAAAGAAACATCGGAAATAACTTAGCAAAGCTGGCTAAACTTTCTTTTTTCGATATGCTTGCTATCAAGTAAAATATACTTACAATTAAAAAACCAAGTAGAAAAATGGAAAGTAATTGAAAATATATCAATGGAATTTCTGATTGGTTTTTAATGAATAAAACTGGAATACTTAAAATACTTGTTAACAATACAAAAATGAAAACATAAGAATTCATTAAATGAAGTGTTGCAAAAATCTTTTTCTTTAAACCTACATCGGCTTTCCAAATTTCATTCACCATTTTTTTAGAAGTCTCAATGGCACCTTTAGTCCAACGATGCTGTTGAGATCTTAAAGCATTTGATTCTACAGGTAATTCGGCAGGAGTAATTACATTTTCTACATACTTAAATTTCCAACCTTTTAATTGAGCTCTATAACTTAAGTCCAAATCTTCGGTTAAAGTATCATGTTGCCAACCACCAGCTTCAGCAATACATTCTTTACGCCAAATACCAGCTGTTCCATTAAAATTAATGAAAAGATCAGCTTCGTTTCTACCAGTTTGTTCTATCGTAAAATGACCATCTAATCCAAAGCCTTGTACTTTGGTTAACAAAGAATAATCTTGATTGATATGTCCCCAACGACTTTGCACCATTCCAATTTCTGATGAATTGAAGTAAGGAATCAGTTTTTGTAAAAAGTCTTTTTCAGGAAGAAAATCAGCATCAAAAATGGCTATAAACTCGCCTTTGGCTTTTTCTAGTCCAAATTGTAATGCTCCCGCTTTGAAACCGGTGTTTTT
>JBKJLB010000199.1:0-3289 GCA_046597075.1 Pelobium sp. | reverse complement strand
ACGGAGCAAGAGAAGAAGTTTTTAATTGATATTCGTCATTCCATCGATTTAATCGAAAGCTTTACAGAAGAAATCAAATCATTTGATGACTATATCAAAGATGATAAAACCAAGAGTGCGGTCGAAAGGCAATTAGGTATTATCGGGGAAGCTCTAAATAAATATTCAAAAATTCCAGAGGCTAAAATCATTAAAAACTCTTCACAAATTATAAGTCTAAGAAATAGAATTATTCATTCTTATGATAGTTTAGATGACGCTATTATTTGGGCGGTTTTGATTCGCCACTTAGGACCTTTAAAATCTGAAATTATAAAACTTATCAATAATTGAGAAAACGAAGATATTCAATTTTAATGGGTATCATTTATATTTTGGCTGGTATTAACCATTTCATTGTGCCAAAATTCTACTTGCAAATTATGCCTCCTTATTTACCATACCACTTAGCATTGGTTTACATAAGTGGTGCCGCCGAACTAGTTTGTGGTATGATGTTAATTCCAGCAAAAACTCGAAAAATTGGTGCATGGTGCACCATTGTATTATTGATAGCAATTTTCCCTGCTAATATTCAAATGAGCATAGATAATTACGCTAGTGGCGGGTTGATGTTTTATCTTTCCATTATCCGTTTGCCGTTTCAGTTGCTGTTTATTTATTGGGCTTACCAATTAACAAAAACATCAGAGCATAAAAGTTTTTAAACTTTCCTTTAACCAATCGCTGGAACTTGAAATTTTCTCCTTTAATCCTTTTAGAGAAATTGCTTGTTTCTTTGTGGTTGGTAAAGTTAAATCTTTGGGGTCAACAGGTATTTCTGATACCTTGGTAGCAAACCAAGTAATATGCTCATAAGGTAGGGCAACACCTAAAATCATTCCGGGTAAGCCAGTGAAAGATTCTGGTCCACCAGAAACCGGGATTTCATCTGTATAAAAAGCCACCACATAAATAGAATCCATTATTAAGGCGTTTGCTCTGCGGCAATTGTAACCTGCAATTTCTCGAACTTCTGAAGTGATTTTCCAATCTATTTTTCTTAAAGAATCTTTCACTAAAAAATCTTCTTCAAAAACCTTTTTTATAGTAGTGAATTTAGAGTTAGAAAAATCTGTAGAAACTTCATTTATTTGACTAGTATTAGCTCCCCACCAGCCACCTTTAGCATTATTATTGTCTTCCAGATTTGGTTTAAATAAACTTTGATTTTTATTGAAAAATAGTTTTGATCGATATTTTGTAAACTGTGGTTGTGTACTACGGTACTTATCATAAAATTCTTTTTGCCAAACGTTGTCATCATTTTTAGGTTTTAAAATAGCAAACATATTTACTGATTTCTCATACTCTATAACACCATTACTAGTGAAATGAGAAAATTGAGCGTTCGCAGGTAATGTTTGTATGTAAAAGAAAAGTGTGGTTAAATAAAATATATTTTTCATGATGTTGTTATTTTAAGGCTCCAAATTTTGAAAAATCCCAAGAAAGAGATAATAAAAAGTAACGTTGAATGTTGTTGAAAGATGTTTGTGTAATGTTGTTTCCAAAAACACTCCTTCTAAAACCAGCATTTTGGTTAAATAAATCGTTTCCAGATAAAGTCAGTTTTAAATTATCTTTTTCTAAAAATGCTTTTTCTATGCTGGTATTAAATATCAATTGAGAGAAATTGGTATTAAATGAACTTGATGCTTCTTGAAATATATAGTTCCCATCTGCTTTTAAGGTTACTTTTTTTGGTAAGCGAGTACTTATCCTTAAATAGTTTTCCATAAGAAAGCTATTACCATTTACTAAGGGTTGTAAAGAGGACTTTGTTACTTGGTAACCTGGCTCTATACTGTAGCTTAGTGTAAATTTCTCTGTATATTTTGAAATTGAAATGTTTGGAGAGGCTGTGTAACTTACGTTTTTATTGAATTCTGAATTAATAATATTGTAATTCGTATTTCCATTTGTATTAAATCCTAAGCTTAACCGCCATTTAGAGTTTCCAATTTTACTGCTATAATCAAAATAAGAATAAAAATTAGAAGGCGTTTTACCTTTTAAATTTTGAAAAGTTGCAGTACTAAAACCTTCATTATTGGTATTTATATTGCTAACAATATCGTTATTGGTAAAATTATAACTTAAGTTAAAATAAACCCCTCTTTCTTTTAAAACTTTATAGTTGTTATACCCAATTCTAAAACGATGAGAAAATGCGATGCCTAAATCTTTATTTCCTACAGTAATGTTTAATGGGTCGTTATTATTTAATACAGGTTGTAACTGATTTACACTTGGCTGTTTAGTACTCCCTGTATAATTGAAACTTATTCTTTGCTGTTTGCTAATACTGAAGATATAGTTTAAACTTGGAATAATATTTACAAAGGCACGATCAAAAACAGTATTAGCAATTAAATTATCTTGATGTAGTTTAGCAAAAGCAACTTTAGATCCCATTGTCAAATTGGTTTTGTCTTTTTTGTAGGCAAATGTTAAACCACCTTGGTGCGTGTTAATATCAAATTTCAAATCGTTAGAAAACAAAGCATCTAACTGCGTATAATTTCCTGCTGCATCTGCATTAAAAGAATTTAGCTTAGATAAGCTTTTGGTAAAACTAAAATCGTAATTGGTGCTTATAGATAATGTTTTGGTCAGTTTTTCTGTTAATGTTAAACTTGTTTTATAATTCTCGCTTTCTTGGTTATTGTCTTTTAACTGATTAATAACATCTGTACGTGTGATGGTATTATTTTCATAAAAATCAATATCCGACCGTAATATTCCATCAGATTCGCTTTTGCTATAATTCTGGTTAAATCTAAAAGTTAATGTTCGGCCTGGCTTTTTAAACTTTTTGCTATAAAATAGGGTGGTGGCTAGTTTATTCTCGGCTATGTTTTCATTAAAACTTCTATTCCCATCATTTATTAAATTATTGGAATTAGAAAAACCAGTATTTAAAGTCGAGCTTAAGTTACTTCTATCTCTAACTGAGTTTTCTAAAGTAACTTTAAGGTTAGAGGTGGTATCTATTTTTAAATCGTAAGCAATGTTAAATTTATTCTGATTTAAGTTATTGTTAAAGTTATTATTGGTGTTATTGACTAATAAGTTATTAGGTAAGTTATTCTGATTGATGGTGTTTTTAAAACCTAAATTATCTAAAACACCATACTTGTAATCTAGATTTATAGCATGTTTATCGTCTTTCCATTTATTGTCAAAGTGCACTCCAGTATTTAAAATTTTCGGAATACCTTCTCCGTAAAAACTTTCACCAGAAAAG
>JBKJLB010000192.1:0-4005 GCA_046597075.1 Pelobium sp. | reverse complement strand
TTCGTTCTGGAAACCCAATTATTTTTATGGATGAGCGTTCATCAGAGTTAACAAAATATGCTGCAAACTCATTTTTAGCTACTAAAATTACCTTTATGAACGAGGTGGCTAATCTTTGTGAACTAGTAGGTGCAGATGTTGACATGGTTCGTCGTGGTATTGGTGCAGATGCTCGTATCGGAAAAAGATTTCTTTTCCCTGGAATTGGATATGGCGGTAGCTGTTTTCCTAAGGATGTTCAGGCCTTGGCTTTATCCTCAAAAGAATACGATTATAACTTTAAAATATTAGATTCTGTAATGGAAGTCAACGAGACGCAAAAATTGAAAATCGTTGAAAAAATGATGAAATATTATAAAAATGATGTTTCAGGTAAGAAATTTGCGCTTTGGGGTTTAGCTTTTAAACCAGAAACAGACGATATCCGAGAAGCACCAGCTCTGTACATTATTGATGCCTTAACAAAAGCAGGGGCTCAGGTTATAGCTTATGATCCTGAGGCAATGGAAAATGTTAGGAACATGAAGGGTGATATTTTGACTTTTGCCGATAACGCTTACGAGGCTTTAGAAGGTGCTGATGCTTTAATAATTGCTACAGAATGGCAAGCTTTCAGAAATCCTGATTTTAATAAAATGGAAGAAAATCTAAAATCAAAAGTAATTTTTGATGGAAGAAATCTTTACGATCTTCATAAGATGATTGAGTTAGGATATTATTATAACAGTATTGGTAGGGCAGTTGTAAATTCATAAAAATGAAAAGAGTTTTAATTACAGGAGCAGCAGGATTTTTAGGTTCTCACCTTTGTGATCGTTTTATTAAAGAGGGATACTATGTGATAGGGATGGACAACTTAATTACTGGAGATTTAGCCAATATTGAACATCTTTTTCCTAATCCAAACTTCGAATTTTCCCATCACGATGTTTCAAAATTTGTGCATGTTCCTGGTGATTTAGATTATATATTACACTTCGCATCACCAGCCAGCCCAATTGATTATTTGAAAATCCCAATACAAACTTTAAAAGTAGGTTCTTTGGGGATACACAATTTACTGGGTTTAGCCAGAGCAAAAAATGCCAGAATTATCATTGCTTCAACTTCTGAAGTTTATGGTGATCCTGCAGTAAATCCACAGCCAGAAGAATATTGGGGTAATGTAAATCCAGTTGGTCCACGTGGAGTTTATGATGAGGCTAAACGTTTTCAAGAAGCCATGACTATGGCTTATCACACCTTTCATGGATTGGAAACCAGAATTGTAAGAATTTTCAATACCTACGGACCTAGGATGCGTTTAAATGATGGTAGAGTTTTACCTGCTTTTGTTGGGCAAGCGTTAAGAGGAGAAGATTTAACAGTTTTCGGAGACGGAACTCAAACTCGTTCTTTTTGCTACGTTGATGATTTGGTAGAAGGAATTTATAGATTATTACTATCTGATTACTCTTCTCCGGTAAATATTGGAAATCCAGATGAAATCACAATTGGTCAGTTTGCTGAAGAGATTATTAAATTAACGGGCACAAATCAAAAAGTAATTTACAAGCCACTTCCACAAGACGATCCAAGACAACGCCGCCCAGATATTACAAAAGCAAGAAGTATTTTAAAATGGGAACCCAAAGTAAATAGAGCGGAAGGATTAAAAATAACTTATGAATATTTTAAGACGCTTTCTAAAGAGCAACTAGAAAAAATTGATCATAAAGACTTTACAAACTATAACAGATCCTAATGTCAAATAAAATTTTAGTAACTGGTGGTACTGGTTTTATAGGTTCTCACACTGTTGTAGCACTTTATCAAGCTGGATATACTCCCGTTATCATAGATGATTTATCTAATTCTTCTTTAAAGATAATTGATCAGATAGAGAAAATTATCAATTACCGACCCGAGTTTCATGAATTTGATTTATGCGATGAAAATAAGGTTAAAGACTTTGTATCAGCCAATCCAGATATTTCTGGAGTTATCCATTTCGCAGCGTTCAAAGCAGTTGGTGAGTCGGTTCAAAAGCCCTTGGAGTATTATAAAAACAACTTCTTTTCTTTGATTAACTTGCTAACGGCATACAAAAGCAAACCCATAAATTTTGTATTCTCATCAAGCTGTACCGTTTACGGTCAGCCCGATGTTTTACCAGTTACAGAAGAAGCTCCAATTAAAAAAGCAGAATCACCTTATGGCAACACCAAACAAATTGCAGAAGAGATTTTAGTAGAAACTGCTACCGCAAATGATAATTACAAAATTATTGCCTTGCGTTATTTTAATCCAGTTGGGGCGCATTCATCTGCTTTAATTGGCGAATTACCAATCGGAGTTCCTCAAAATTTAGTCCCTTTTATAACGCAATCAGCGATAGGTAAAAGAGGAAAAATAATTGTTAATGGTGATGATTATGATACCGTCGATGGAAGTTGCGTCAGAGATTATATCCATGTTGTTGATTTAGCAAAAGCTCACGTAGCAGCCGTCAAAAGAATGGAAGAAGGAAAATCACAAAATAAGTTTGAGGTTTTTAATATTGGCACTGGAAAAGGAACCACAGTTCTAGAAGTGATTCATGCTTTTGAGAAATCAACAGGAGAAAAATTAAACTATACGATTGGTCCTAGAAGAGGAGGGGATGTAGAGAAAGTATATGGAGACGTAACTAAATCAACCCAACAACTAGGTTGGACAGCAGAGTTAAATGTTGAAGACATGATGAAATCAGCATGGGAATGGGAAAAATACATCAAGAATAATCCTTTTTAAAAGATTTGAGATATGAGAATTGAGATGTGCGACTTTTTATATTACGATTATCTCAATACTCAATACTCAATACTTATATCTAATAAATGAAAAAAATACTCATCACCGGTGGAGCCGGATTTATTGGTTCGCATGTAGTTCGCAGATTTGTGAATACTTATCCAAAGTATCAAATTGTAAATTTAGATAAACTAACCTATGCCGGAAATTTAGAAAATTTACTAGATATTGAAAATGCACTTAATTATAAGTTCATTAAAGGCGATATAGTTGACGCTGATTTTATCCAAAATCTATTTAATACCGAGCAATTTGACGCAGTTATTCACTTAGCAGCAGAATCGCATGTTGATCGTTCCATTTCAAACCCAATAGAGTTTGTAATGACCAACGTGGTTGGTACGGTAAATTTATTAAATGCAGCAAAAACTACTTGGAAAGGAAAATACGATACCAAAAGATTTTACCATGTCTCCACAGATGAAGTATATGGATCTTTAGGTGAGGGAACAGAAATGTTTACCGAAGAAACTGCTTATGATCCTCATTCACCATATTCAGCCTCAAAAGCAAGCTCAGATCATTTTGTAAGAGCCTATCACGATACTTATGGAATGGATTGTGTGATATCTAATTGCTCAAATAATTATGGTTCTTTCCATTTTCCCGAGAAATTAATTCCACTATCAATTCATAACATCAAACAAAATAAAGCCATACCTATTTATGGCAAAGGCGAAAATATTAGAGATTGGCTTTGGGTAGTAGACCATGCGAGAGCAATCGACGTAATTTTTCATAAAGCCAAAACAGGTTCTACATACAATATTGGGGGACATAACGAATGGACCAATATTAATTTGATTCGTACACTTTGCAAAGTGATGGATCGAAAATTAGGCCGACCAGAAGGTGAATCTGAAAAATTGATTACCTACGTAACCGATAGAGCGGGCCATGATTTACGCTATGCAATTGATGCTACTAAATTAAAAGAAGACTTAGGTTGGGAGCCAAGCTTGCAATTTGAAGAAGGTTTAGAAAAGACCGTTGACTGGTATTTGGAAAATGAAAAATGGCTTAATAACGTGACTTCTGGCAATTACCAGCATTATTACGAAGAACAATATCAAAACAGATAAATAATAGCTGGGATTAATAAAATCCAACACTAATATTTAATTTTAGTTTCAACAATAGGCATAAAATAGTGTCAGATTGCCCATTACAATA
>JBKJLB010000182.1:0-4599 GCA_046597075.1 Pelobium sp. | reverse complement strand
GCTAAAAATGTTATTATTATTGGTTTCGTCAATAGCTACCCCAGCATCTACAAAAACTGCTCGTTGGCTCATAAAAATAGGGGAGTATTTATTTGCTCCAGGCGAGTTTAAAACTGCATTTAAATAAGCACCTTGTGTGTTAATAAATTCCTTCGTAGAATTTATACCAGCTCTTTTTAATGCTAAATTTCCATAATACTGTGTAAAGCCTTCAGCAAACCAAAGACCATCACTCATATTTGCTTTTTCGAAGTTAAAAGGCTCTATAGTTTTTGGTCTGATGCGTTCCACATTCCAGCTATGAAAATATTCATGAGCCATTATATCTAAAAGCCTATCTGCTGTTTTCTCCAAACTTTCGCCTTTGGTAGTAATAATTGTAGAATTACGATGTTCCATTCCATCACCACCATTGGTTGGCAAAACATCAAGCAAAAAACGATATTGACCTTCATCATATCTTGGAAGTTCGCCAAAAATGGCTTTTTCTTCTTGTACAATTTTTTTCACCTTGGTCTCAAAATCAGTATAAGTCAAATCGGAATTTGCTCCGTGGAAAACAATGCCAACAGACTGCTTCAAACCATCGGGATTTGAAACTGTCCATTGACTTGATCTAAAATCAGAAAGCTCAATTGGGCTGTCCATAAAAAATTGCAAGTTTGGAGCAGTATAAAATCCGACTTCTGGCTTCAGTTGTGTAGCAATTTTCCAGTTTGATGGATTTATAATTTTTAATCTAATTGGCGAATCTTGTAAAGTAGGTGCCCACATAAAAGTGGCTGGCATATTTAAATGAGCATGGCGGGTATCTATACCAGTATAAGTGCCGTCTACATAGTTTCCAAATAAAATATAGGTGATTTTCACCTCTTCATCATGGTTTGGAATTTCATAAACATCGCCTTCAATTTGGTGGATATCAACTTCTTTTCCCGCAGAATAAGCATGCACATCGTAGACATTTTTACCAAATTCATGAGTAGCATATCTACCCGGAGATGAACGACTCATTCTTACGACAAAATTTCCAGAAGGTACATTTGAAACCGTCATGCTGATGAAAGCTTCGTGATGAACAGCGTTTTCAAAAGATATGGTATACTCAATAGGGTCTTGCGCAAATAATAATTGAGCAGCTGATAGGAACAGGGCAAGTAGACAAAATTTTTTCATTCTTGATTTCGTTTAAAAAAAATGAAATTAAGACAAATATTGCGAAAATGAAGAATGTAAGCGAATTGTGAAGGAGATTCAAACTTTAATCTAATTCCAAATCTTTTTTCGCCTTACGATGAATTAAAGACTTATGTTTTTCAGTTTCAGCATCATTTTTTGTGTCTTGAACGTTATCTGTAACTACTATGTGATGTTCTTTGTATTTACCACTTTGATGAACAGCCACTTCTTCTACATCGGCTAAAGCCACATCATAAGGTCCTTTATCACTCATCAGTTTTACAAAAACAGGTAAACATTCTAGTAAAATAAATAAAAATGAAATAAACGAAATTGCCAAATAGGTATCTACATCTCGGCTTCCATCCGGATTAAAAGATAACTGACCTAGCGCATAATTTCTATCTGCAAAACCAGCCACATTTGATAAACTATCCAGCTCTTTTTCGTTAAATAACTTGGTAGAGTTTAAGCCTTCAATTTCTTTTCTGGTATCAATAATTTTATCTATTTGGGTTAAGTCGCTCCTTACCTGAATTAAACGTTCTACTTTTTGGTTTACAACAGTTTCCTTTTGTTTGGCGTAAGTTCCGTAACCCGTAATTCCGCTGGTTTGGTTGGTTTTATCTCCAAAAACTTCTTGGTTTAAGGTATATCTAGAACGATTGATGTCTTTTTCGAGTGAATCTTTTTCGGTTTTTAAATCCTGAAGTTTTCCTAACTCCAAATTATACTTATTGGTAAATGCTTTATTTAGGGTATCAATTTTTGCTCGTTGCCCATTCAAATAACTTGTTTTTAATTTCTGACGGATTTCTTTATCAAAAATCTTCAGCTCAAGTGGGCGAGAAATTACCACACCAATCATAATCGCTAAAAGAATCCGTGGCATGGCTTGTAGTATTTGATGGTTAGTTCCGCCTGTTTTTTTAATACTAGCTACAATGTATCTGTCCATATTAAAAATTGCTAAACCCCAAATAACCCCAAAGCAAATAGCAAATAAAACAGCTGCAGTGCTACCAGAAAACACGAAATACATCGCATAACCGCCTGATAAAGTGGCAAATAAAGCAGTAAAGAAAATTGTGGCTCCAATTCCTACATACTTATTATGCTCAGTAGGGTATTGTTTTAAAGTGTCTACATGTGCCCCAGAGCAAAACCAAAAGAAATCGGTAATTTTTTTCATCAAAGTATAGTTTCAAATATTATTCCAGAATGAACGGAAATAAACAGTAATTCATATTTATTTAAGAGTAATTGGAAGTCTATCTGTTACACCACCTGCTAAAAAAAGGTGTAATGTGTAATTGTAAGTACAAAATCAGTAGAATAAGCTCTTCGCTTTAAATTAAGTATATCCATAACCTCAGTATATTTTTTTAGATTTGATAAAAAATAGAGCAGTATGAAAGAAGTTACAGTTTTAGAATTAAAGCAATGGATAGACGAAGGAAAAGATTTTCAATTAATTGATGTTCGAGAGCCTTTTGAATACGAAATGTCTAACATTAACGGAGAAAATATTCCGTTAGCAGGTGTTTTAGTTGAAGCAGAAAAAATTTCAAAAGATAAGCCAGTTATAATGCAATGTAGAAGTGGTGCAAGAAGTGCCGCAGCATTAAATCAATTAGAGCAAAGTTTTGGTTATACTAATTTATACAATCTTAAAGGTGGAATTTTAGCTTGGAAAGCAGAAATGGATCCTGAAATGCAAGTTTATTAGTTGTAATGGTAAAACACGTTATTTTCGGTACCATTCTTAATGTAATGATTCTTGCTTCCGTAATCGTAGGTTATTACGGTTTTAAAGATGGCAATTATTTTATACCTATCTTATGTGCTTCGGCATTTGGCTTAAGTGTGTTTTATAAAATAAAGCACACAAAATCAGTTCGAGAAGAAATGAAACAAAAAGCCGAATTGAATGTCAAACAAAAGAATAAAAAGAAGAAATAATTATTTAAAGAAAATTAACTATGGTGTTTATTATAATTGGATTAATCGTATTTTTTTTAGGTTTTGTGATTAATAAACAGGGTCAACCACAAACAGAAAAAGTAGGCAAATTATTATATTTAGTAGGTCCAGTTATGATTGTTATTGGGGTATTAACTTCATGTTTTAAAACGATTGAAGCTGGACAGGTAGGCGTAAAATCATTATTTGGTAAGGTAAATAACACGGTACTTTATAGTGGGTTGAATTTTGTTAATCCATTAGTTAAGATTACTGATTTTGATGTAAGAACCCAAACTTATACCATGTCAGCGGCTCATGAAGAGGGTACAATTAAAGGCGATGATGCCATTAGGATTTTAACAGCAGACGGCCTAGAGGTGGTTATAGACCTTTCTGTATTGTTTAATGTAAAGCCAAATGAAGCACCAAGAATATTGCAAGAGATTGGTACAGATTATTTAGATAAAATCGTTAGACCAATAGCTAGAACAGCGATCAGAGACAATGCGGTTTCATATGATGCAGTTTCCTTGTACTCCACAAAGAGAGATGAATTTCAAAATAAAATTTATAAAACTATAGAAACTAGTTTTGGTAAAAGAGGCTTGCAACTACAGCAATTATTAATTAGAAACGTAGCATTGCCAGCATCTGTTAAAACAACAATAGAATCTAAGATTAATGCAGAACAGGATGCACAAAAAATGACTTTCGTTTTGCAGAAGGAAAAGCAAGAGGCAGAACGTAAGAGAGTTGAAGCACAAGGTATTGCTGATTATCAAAAAATACTTTCTACTGGTTTGTCAGATAAGCAGTTGCAATACGAGGCTATAAAAGCGCAGCAAGCAATTGCAACCTCAGCAAATGCTAAAGTAATTATTATGGGGAGTGGTAAAAATCCAGTAATCATCGGAGGAAATTAATTTATATTTCTTAGGTTTTCAAAATATTAACAGCAGTAGATTAATTTCACTGCTGTTTTTTTGTAATTTGCTTTCTTTATGAATCCTTACGAACAAAAACGCCGATGGAAATATCTTCTGCTCTTTTTTGCAGTAGTTATTGCATCTTCATCTTTATGGTATACAGATTTTTTGGTGCAAGGTATTTCAAAATCAGAACGTACCCGAGCAGAGATTTGGAGTCAAAGTTTTAAAAAACTTTTCAATACGGATAACGAGGAAATGATGAACTATCTTTTTACGGTTAGAGATAGTTTAACAGTGCCAGTAATTGTAACAAATGAAAAGGATTCTATTATGATGTATACCGCTTTAGATTCTACAAGAACATATTATGACGTAGAATCTGAAAAGTTATATGATCCAAAATATTTTATCAGGGAATTAAGGCGAATGAAAGCACAACATGAGCCCATTTTAATAGATTTTGAGGGTAAGCCGAGTTATTATAAAGTATATTATAAGGATAGCGATTTACTAACTCAGCTCAGAC
>JBKJLB010000076.1:0-4493 GCA_046597075.1 Pelobium sp. | reverse complement strand
TTCCAATTAATGCACCAATTGTACCACCTGCTGCCGCACCAATTACTGCACCTTTTGTAGTTTTACTAGTAGTTTTACATGCTGGTAACATGGTAGAAACACCAAGAACCGCAATTAAGCTTAAAGCTGTTATTTTTAATTTATTAGTTTTCATAATTTCTTTTTGTAATTTGATTGCTATACTTCAAAGTAAATGCCAAACCTTGTATTTTGCAATTTGTTTTTAAATGAAAAATCCTGAAATAGATAAAATTGCTATTATTGGCTGCGGATGGCTAGGTTTTCCGTTAGCAATCAGTTTAATAGATAAAGGTTATTATGTGAAAGGGAGTACAACTTCTAAGGAGAAAATAGCCACATTATCTGCACACCATATTGACCCGTTTTTAGTACAACTTAATCCAAACTTAGCAGGTGATGACCCCCAGATATTTTTAGATGTTGATCTTTTGATTATCAATATCCCACCTGGTAGAAGTTCTGGAGATGTATCTAGCTATCAGCTAAAAATAAAAAACCTTGCTACTGAAATTTCCCAATCACCAATTAAAAAATTAATCTTCATTTCCTCAACATCGGTATATCGGGAGGTTAATAATTATGTAGATGAAACTAGTTTGAATTTAGATGATTCGGATGCTGCTATCAGGATGCTAGATGCTGAGAATATTCTTAAAGCAATAAAAGGTGTTGATGTCACCATCATAAGAATGGCGGGTTTAATTGGACCAGAACGACACCCAGGAAGGTTTTTTGCAGGAAAAGAAAATATTCCGAATGGTTTGTCACCAGTTAATTTAATCCATTTGGATGATTGTGTTGGCTTAATTGAGCATGTAATGGAAAACAACCTTTGGGGCGAAACTTTTAACGGAGCTGCTCCCAGTCATCCTGCGAAAGCTGATTTTTATGATTTAGCTAGCCAAAAGCTTTACAACAAAAATGCAATATTTGTTAAAGAGCAGGGGAATTTTAAGATTGTGGATTCTTCAAAAATAATAACAAAGGGCTATCAATTTAAGCATCCTGATCTGATGGAATGGCTTCTTCAAACTCCTCAAAATTAAAAGAAGCTTTATCTAAGACATCCCAAGTAGAATCTGATAATAATTTAATAGTTGATAAATAACGGCTAAATGACTTGGACCGACCCCATTCTTGCGGTGCAATCATGCTGACCAAAAACTTTCCTTTTTCTTCCTTTTCATAAAGATGATAGATTTGACCCATCACTGGCTTAAAACGCATATCAGCTTGGTAAATTAATTCAGAAATTTTTAAACGGTCTTCAATTTCTTGAACTTGTTGCATGATCAACTCGGCTTGTTTACGCAACATGCCTATTTGCTGATGAGCTTGCATATGCATCGCTTCAACAGCATTGGCTCTCACCTTATTTTTATCAATGAGCTTAATGGCCGGAGAACTTACCGTCATTGGAACAGGCGAAAATTTAGCTTCACCAGTATAGTATGTTGACTTTTCTGCGTTTTCTGGTTTTGATTCCTGACTCATTTCTATTTACCTTAATTATTTAGGATATGCTTGCTATATCGCTAAAATACCACTTTACTGAATAATTTCCTTATAAACCCAAAGTTTGGCTTTTAGTTTCCGTTCATCTGTAAAAAATCACATTCTATCTTCGTATTTTGCAATTGGTCGGTTTTTGAATAAAAAGTGGTAGTCATTTCTATACCTTCAGTTTTTTAAATATTAATAATGAAAGATTTTTTAAAATGCTTATTAAATGGATTTAAACTAGGAATAACTGTTGCTGTGATCTTAATTTTATTCTATTTAGTAACTACTAAATCTATAGAATGGGGAAATATTGGGATAACCTTTATGTTTAGTGTAAGTATAGCAACTTCTATTTCCTTTTTAATTCAACTTGTGGATAATTATAGATTAAAGTATAAACCCCAGAATTTCTATTTCATTTGGAGTTTGTATTACTTGGCTGCATTAGTAGGAATGACCATTGCAAGCGAAATATGCTATTTCATCCTTTATAATTACATTCTTCATTTTAACTATACTGTTTTTGCAGAGCCAAAGCAGCTTTTAGTTAATTTAGTGATTTCTTTAATTGTGACAACCGTAGTTGGAGTTTACCAAAGTCAGCGGAACAGATTAGAGGTACAATTGAAAGCGAAAGAACTAGACATCGTAAAACTAAATCAGTTAAAAACCCAAGCCGAACTACAATCATTACAGTCCAGAATTAATCCACATTTTTTATACAATTCTTTAAATTCTATTGCAAGTTTGATTCATATTGATGCAGATAAAGCTGAGGATATGACTTTGAAACTCTCAAAATTGTTTAGGTATAGCATTAATACACAAAATGAAAACTTAACTTCAGTAAAAGACGAGGTGGAAATTGTAAAAACATATTTAGACATTGAAAGGGTACGTTTTGGAGACCGTATTAATTTTATTTTAGATATTGATGAAGCCTCCATGAATGAGAAAATTCCAAGATTCATTTTGCAACCTTTAGTAGAAAATGCCTTAAAACATGGCTTAAATGATATGATTAAGGGCGGCGAATTAAAATTAGAAATTAAAGTTTTAGATGATAAATTAATTCTAATGATATTAGATAATGGGAAACCTTTCCCTGAAGAATTGAATGCTGGGTATGGCTTACAAAGCACCTATGAAAAATTGCAATTGCTATATCCTAATAATTATGAAATTCAAATCATTAACGAACCCCAAAAGCAAATTAAAATCACCTTACCAAAATCATGATGAATACTTTCTCTTGCATTATTATAGATGACGAAGAATTAGCTAGACAACGGCTAACACGGTTATTATCCCCTTATACTTTTATCAACATTATAGCCGAAGCAAGTAACGGACAAGAAGGCCTAAAATTGGTTGAACAACATCAACCTGATTTAATTTTTTTGGATGTAGAGATGCCAGTAATGAATGGTTTTGAGATGCTTTCGAAAGTTAAAAAGCAGCCTAAAGTTATTTTCACTACCGCTTATGATCAATATGCAATAAAAGCCTTCGAGGAAAATTCTTTAGACTATTTGTTGAAGCCAATAGAGAAAGATCGCTTGCAAAAAAGTATAGATAAGCTCCAAGAAATGCATAAACCTATGGCTTTGCCTTTACAGGACTTATTAGAACAGTTAAAGCCTAAGAAAGAAATTAAAACCCTGACTGTTAAAATTGGCGATAAAATTTTACTGATTCAATTGAATCATATTATAGCTATTGAAGCAGAAGATAAATATGTTTTCTTACATACCGAGGATGGCAATAAACACTTAACAGATTTTACAATTACTGGTTTGGAAGAAAAACTTCCGGATGGTTTTTGCCGAATACATAGAAGCACCATCATTAACACTGATCAGATCAAAGAGATTAGAAAAAGCTTTAATGGCGCCTTAGTTTTTGTAATGAATAATAAAGAACAAAGCAAATTTACCAGCAGTCGCAGTAATTCTGAATCTTTGAGAGATCGATTTGATATTTAAAATGTAAATTCTTTTTAGGTTAAATGAAACAGGAAATTAGAAAACTAACTTCCTGTTTTTTATTTATTTACTTTTATTTAAATAATCGATAGTTAAATCTGCTAATGCTTTTACTCCTAAAGTAAAACCACTTTCATCAATAAAAAAATCAGGTGTGTGATGTGATGGTGCTTTTAGTGGGTCTTGACCTTTTGGCATTCCACCCAGATTGATAAATAAGCCTGGAACTTTTTCTTGATAAAAGGAAAAATCCTCTGCACCAGTAACAGCTGGTCTCAATAAAACATTATTTGTACCAGCCACAGCTTGCAAGGTTGGCAACATTTGAGCGGTTAAGGCAGGATCATTATAAGTTACAGGGTAATGAACGCTAAAAGGTATTTTCACTTCTGCTGTTGCGCCAGCTGCTTCGGCTGTTTTGGTTACAATAGTTTTAATTCTTTGAATAAACATTTCTTCGTCTTGTTTACTCAAATTACGCACAGTGCCCATCATCACCACTTCCTCGGGGATAATATTAGAACGAACGCCGCCGTGAATAGAACCAATAGTAACTACGCCTGCATTCTCGGTGACGTTTAAATTTCTGCTCACAATGGTTTGTAAGGCATTTATAATTTGTGCCGAAACCACCACTGGATCTACCGATGACCAAGGATATGCACCATGTGCTTGAACACCCTTAACAGTTATTTTCATATCGTTTACTGCAGCCATAGTTCCGCCCGGGCGATAAGTTATTTTTCCAACTTCAGTTTGCGAATTGATGTGCAAACCAAAAATAACATCAATTTTAGGGTTTTCTAATACGCCTTCTTTTACCATTAATTCGGCACCGCCTTCTTCACCAAAAGGAGGACCTTCTTCTGCTGGTTGAAAAATGAATTTTACTGTGCCTTTTAAATCACTTTTCATAGAGGTTAATAATTCTGCTACGCCCATTAAAATTGCGGTATGTGTATCATGTCCGCAGGCATGCATTAC
>JBKJLB010000409.1:0-7161 GCA_046597075.1 Pelobium sp. | reverse complement strand
ATTTGCTCATACGCCACAAGCCTTATGCTTAAGGCCGGTATCCGCTTCTGTCAGGTTTAGGTGTATAGGATGTTGCTACTATTCAAAAAACTTATAAATTACACAAACCCTGTCAGCGTTTAATTGCATCTACAACTAATATGAAAAGAAATGAAATCAAATACAGATTTACTAGAGCCTGGAAGTTATTATCACATTTTTAATAGAGGAATAAATAAGGAAAGTGTGTTTAAGGAAAGAAAGAATTACTTGTACTTTCTTGGCAAGTATTTAAAATATATTCATCCCATAGCAAAAACATTTTCCTATTGCTTACTTAATAATCACTTTCATTTATTAATCCAAATCCGAACTGAAGTTGAAATAAGAAACAATTTACCCTTAAAAGAGGGCTTCGAAATAAAAAAATTGATTAGCAATCAGTTTTCACATTTATTTAATAGTTATGCTCAGTCTATTAATAAATCATTTGGACGTACAGGCGGATTATTTGAAACGCCCTTTCGTAGAATCGCCGTTCAAGATGAAAGTCATTTAAATCAACTGGTGCTTTATATACATTTAAACCCAGTTAAACATGGCTTTACTGATGATTATGTTAATTATCCATTTTCGTCTTATTCTTTGTTTTTAAACAAGAAAGACACTAAAGTCGCAAGGGATGAAGTAATAAATTGGTTTGGAGGGATAGAAAATTTTATAGTATCTCATCAAGAATATAAGATTTATAATTTTTCAGACGCCTATTTCTTAGAAGATTGAAATTTAATAGGTAAAACCAACGCTGACAGGGTTCGAAACCCTGTCAGCGTTTAATAAATAATGGTTCAGCATTAAAAACCTACTCTAACTTATAATTCTTATGTAAAACCAAAAAACTGGCTCTTTCCTCTTTCTTAAAAGGGATATCCCAATTCCCTTGGTAACTGATTTTTGTAGGTAATAAATCTTGTCCGAAATAACTCATCTCAATATTCATCTGTACATCAAATTCAAAAGCTACATTATCTAATTTCATATCAATATACCTACCCAAAATCTGGAAATTTCTTTGGTCGAAAATAGTCGTTAGTTCTTTGATCATTATGCCATCTTTAGTCCAATTACTTAAAACAGGTTTCATTAAAACTTTAAAACGGTAAACAGGAATCGAATCTAAATACATCCCTTTTTGAAAGGTGTAATTATAGTTCTGTCGCATATTTGCACTAAAAATTTCTGTTTTATTAGATATAAATGGAACGCCTTTAATTGGTCTTCCTGGCGCAAAAATCAGGGTTTTTAATTTGTCTTTGTAAGATTCATTTTTACCCTCTGTAGGTGCAGAGTCTGACGCGAAATCTGAGTTATAAGCATTCATAAAAATATAATCAAACATTTCTACCGTGTAAAGGTCATATTTCCCATTTCTCTTGTACAATTTACCACCATCTTTCTGCTCTAAAACTTTCATCAGATGCGTTGATCCATCGTTTTTATGCAAAATTTTACGATAAATATTCCCATCGACTTTATTTTTTTTATCATAAGTAAAAACCCTGTTCTCGGCTATAAACTGATATTTTTTCATATTGTGGAAGGCTTCATAAAAACTGGTGTCCGTTACAATCTCATGAATAAAATCCTCAATATCTAACCCTGCTTTTCCAACTTTTACTACTGCGTCTTTATCCATTTTCATCGTTAAAACAGTATCGGGATTAAAACGTGGTATCGCTTGGCTAAAAGATTCACTAAAAGTGAAAAGAATAAAGATTGATAAAATGTAATGTCTCATATTTAATAAAAAAGGCTTTCTTTTTAGAAAGCCATGTGTTAAACGGTATAAAAAGGAAATCATTTTAGTTTCCTAATTCTTTAATTGCTAAATAAGCCATTAAACCAGTGCTCATCCCTAAAGCTTTTTCTTCTATATCAAAAGTTGGGGTATGAACAGATGAAGTAATTCCTCTGGCTTCATTTCTTGTACCTAAACGATAAAAACAGGCATCTGCAGCTTGTGAAAAGTAAGCAAAGTCTTCTGCAGCCATCCAAATATCTAAGTCTAAAACATTTTCTTTACCTAAATAGGCGATGGCATCTTCTTTTACTCTAGCGGTTAATTTTTCTTCATTTATTAAAAATGGATAACCTTTCTCAATTCTAAAATCAACAGTTCCGCCCATTCCTTCTGCGATGCTTTCGGCTAGCTTTTTCATTTTAATATGCGCTTCTGCTCGCCAATTCTCATTTAACGTTCTAAATGTTCCCTCCAAATAAACCTCATTTGGGATGACGTTGGTTGCACCGTTGGCAATCACTTTTCCAAAGGAAAGTACAGACGGAGAACGAGGATCAGAACTTCTACTAATAATGGTTTGCAAAGCAGTAATCATTTGCGCCATAATCACTACAGGATCAATATTTTGTTGTGGTTGCGCCCCATGCCCGCCTTTACCCTTAATCGTCACATAAATCTCGTCGGTGGAAGCCATGTATTTTCCAGCTCGAATCCCAATTTTGCCGGCATCAATCAAAGGCATCACATGCTGACCTAGAACCGCATTAGGTTTTGGATTTTCTAGTACACCTTCCTTAATCATTAAATTTGCGCCACCAGGTAAACGTTCCTCTGCAGGTTGGAAAATTAATTTTACGGTTCCACCAAAATCTGCTTTTAGTTCATTTAAAATTTTAGCAGTCCCTAAAAGCGATGAGGTATGCGCATCATGCCCGCAAGCATGCATTACGCCATTATTTTTAGATTTATATGCCACATCATTAGCTTCAACAATTGGCAAAGCATCCATATCTGCCCTTAATGCGATGGTTTTTTCTGATGATTTTTCACCTTTTATTAAGCCAACAACACCTGTATTTGCCATCTCCTGATAAGGAATACCTAATTTATCCAATTGCATTTTTACAAACGCAGCCGTTTTGTATTCTTCAAAAGAAAGTTCGGGATGAGCGTGAAGATGTCTTCTATTGTCAACAACTTCGTTTTCTATCGCACCTGCTAAGGATTTTATTTTATCTATCAGCATTAAACTTATCAGCTTTTAAAGGGTTAATTTTTTCGCTAAAAATGAATAAGGTTTGGAAAGATTGCCTCAGCTCATTTAAAAATGATTGTGCCTGAGCTCTTGTTCTAAAGTCGCCTACCTTAACACGGTAGTTGGGCATATCATAGGACAAATAAGTATCCAATTCTGGATAAAGATTCTTAAATTTTCCTTGTTGATCGTAAGCTTCTTTCCTGTCTGAGCCATAAAATATCTGAACCCTATAACCATAGGCAACCAAAGAGCTTCCGTTTCCAGAAATACCTTTCTTTAAAGCAATTCTACGAGCAATTAAACTATCAATCAAAGGATCTTTTACCACAGTTACTTTCCCTCCGACTTGACCGAAAGCTAAATAGCTACAGCATAATAGCGCAAAAGCGGATAGGATAGTTTTAATCTTCATTAAGCAGTTAATCCGTGACAGTTTTTATATTTCTTACCACTACCACAAGGGCAAGGGTCGTTTCTTCCTATTTTATTATCCACCCTAACAGGCTGAGTTTTTTGTATTTCTCTGGTATCATCCATGGGTACGCCATTGCTTTCTTGCCCCATTTCTGGTTTAGAAACTTTAAGCTTACTCATATCTGTTTTGGGTTGTGGCTTTGCTTCTTTTAATGGGGCATCTCCCTGTGTTGGAATACCACCTTTAAATAAGAAACTCACTACATCCTTGTTTACTACAGAAAGCATGCCTTTAAATAAATTGAAGGCTTCCATTTTATAAACTACCAACGGATCCTTTTGTTCATAAACAGCATTTTGAACAGACTGTTTCAAATCATCCATTTCGCGTAAATGCTCTTTCCAAGTATCATCAATCAGCGAAAGCGTAATGGTTTTTTCGAAAGCTTTAACCACTTCTTTACCTTTAGTTTCTACTGATTTTTTTAATGGAGCAGCAACTTGTATGCCATGCATTCCGTCTGTAAAAGGAACAATGATATTCTCAATGCTTTCTCCGCGAGTGTCAAATACATCTTTGATGACTGGGTAGGCTTGCTGTGCAATCATTTCCGATTTACGTTTGTAAAAAGTACCCGCCTCTATAAAAACTTTATCAGCCAGTTGATCGATTTTGCTATTAATAAATTCATCTTCCGTTATAGCAGTATCAATAGCAAAAATCCTCAATAACTCTAATTGGAAACCGTCGAAATTACTTTGTTCTTTGTATTCAGTAACGATATCATCAGTAACATCTAAAATCATATTCTCGATATCCACATCTAAACGTTCACCAAACAAAGCGTTTTTACGTTTTGTGTAAATCACAGATCGTTGTGAGTTCATCACATCATCATATTCCAATAAACGTTTACGAATGCCAAAGTTATTTTCCTCTACTTTCTTCTGTGCTCTTTCGATAGAGTTGGTAATCATAGAATGTTGAATCACTTCGCCATCTTCAATACCCATTCGAACCATTAATCCAGCGATTCTTTCTGACCCAAATAAACGCATCAAATTATCTTCCAGAGAAACAAAGAATTGAGACGATCCCGGATCTCCTTGACGACCAGAACGACCTCTTAACTGTCTGTCTACACGACGAGATTCGTGACGCTCTGTACCTACAATTGCTAAACCACCAGCTTCTTTTACCCCAGCTCCTAATTTAATATCTGTACCACGACCAGCCATGTTGGTTGCAATTGTCACCTGACCCGGATTACCCGCATCAGCAACAATATCAGCTTCTTTTTGGTGAAGCTTAGCATTCAACACATTGTGTTTAATGCCTCTCATCTTCAACATTCGGCTCAATAATTCAGAAATCTCTACGGATGTTGTACCCACTAATACTGGACGCCCTGCTTGTGTTAATTCCACTATCTCTTCGGCAACGGCATTGTACTTCTCGCGAGTAGTACGATAAACTTTATCTTGTCTATCATCACGCACAATTGGGCGGTTAGTTGGAATTTCAACTACATCCAATTTATAAATTTGCCACAATTCACCAGCTTCCGTAACGGCAGTACCCGTCATACCCGCTAATTTGTGGTACATTCTAAAGTAGTTTTGTAAAGTAATGGTAGCGTAAGTTTGTGTTGCATCCTCTACTTTTACATTCTCTTTTGCTTCTATGGCTTGGTGCAATCCGTCGGAGTAACGACGACCATCCATGATACGGCCAGTTTGCTCATCAACAATTTTTACTTTGCCTTCGTCAATAATATACTCAGTATCTTTTTCGAATAAAGTATAAGCCTTTAACAATTGATTTACCGAATGGATACGTTCTGATTTAACCGAGAAATCTCTAATTAACTCATCTTTTTTATGTGCCTTGTCTTCATTGCTTAAAGCAGATTTTTCGATGTCCGCAATTTCGGTTCCTACATCAGGCATCACAAAGAAATGTGGGTCTTCGCCAGATGCCGTAATCAATTCTATTCCTTTTTCAGATAATTCGACCTGATTATTTTTCTCATCAATCATAAAGAACAGCTCGGCATCAGCCTTTGGCATTTCTTTATTTTGATCTTGCATGTAATAGTTTTCGGTTTTGTTCAGAATGGTTTTCATCCCCGACTCGCTCAAAAACTTAATTAATGCTTTGTTCTTAGGTAAACCACGGTAAGCCCTAAATAATGCTAAACCACCTTCGCCTTCCTCGGGACCATTTTTGCCGTCAGCAATTAATTTCTTCGCTTCATTTAAAGCACCAGTTACATAATTTTTTTGGGCATTAACCAAACGCTCAATCCTTGGTTTTAATTCATAAAATTCATGCTCATCACCTTTAGGGATTGGGCCAGATATAATCAAAGGTGTACGGGCATCATCAATTAAAACCGAATCCACCTCATCAATTAAAGCGTAGTGTAATTTACCTTGTACCAATTCTTCTGGTGAGCGTGTCATGTTGTCACGCAGATAATCGAAACCAAATTCATTATTGGTGCCATAAACCACATCAGCTTGGTATGCTTTTCTTCTTTGCGGCGAGTTAGGTTGGTGTTTATCGATACAATCAACTGCTAAACCATGAAACTCGAAAATTGGACCATTCCACTCGCTATCACGTCGGGCTAAATAATCGTTTACGGTTACCACATGAATACCTTTTCCAGAAAGAGCGTTTAGGTAAATAGGAAGCGTACCCACTAAAGTTTTACCCTCACCAGTACCCATTTCAGAAATTTTACCTTCGTGTAAAACAATACCACCAATTAACTGCACATCATAATGTACCATGTTCCATTTCACTTCGGTACCAGCGGCTAACCACGAGTTATGGTGAATGGCTTTATCGCCTTTTATTAAAACGTTTGGCTTGCGGGCGGCTAACTCACGGTCGAATGCAGATGCTGTTACTTCAATCTTCTCGTTATCGGTAAAACGCTTTGCAGTTTCTTTCATCACCGCGAAAGCTTCTGGAAGAATATTTAATAAGGTAGCTTCTAGCTGCTTGTTTTTATCTTTCTCTAAGCGGTCAACCTCATCGTATAAATCAGTTTTATCATGAATGGTAAGCTCGGCGTTTTCCTCTACATTCTTCTTAATTTCAGCAATTCTACCTTCAATTTCGGACAAATCACTTTGAATGCGAGATTTAAAGTCTGCTGTTTTAGCCCTCAACTCATCATGAGATAAACTACTTAATTTCTCGTATTCCTCTTTTATTTTATCAACTATAGGTTTTGCGCTCTTAACGTCACGGTCGGATTTACTTCCAAAAATCTTATTTATAAAACTTAACATTTCTTATTCCCTGTTTAAAACTCTTTAAAATCAACAATTAAGCCATAGACCCTATTAAGTCAAAATGGCACTTGTTGGGGCGGTAAAATTAAGATTTTATTTAAGGAATCGATTATATGTGGACATGTTTTAGACGTATAAGTTTAGTTTCAATAGCTTAAAAGTAATTTTGCAAAAACCAGATCATATAGTTTGGCAAAACTAACCCAACCCTGCATCAAATTAGGGCTTCTGTTGATTGCTTATTTCTAAAAATTGATGGGTTTCCCTTCATCCTTCCTGAGTAGTAAAAACCTAATATTCATACAATCTTTAACAAGTTAAAAACAAAATATCGTCATGTTTTATTATGATTATTGGACAAACCTTTTGATTTTTTAAATTTACGACTTCAAATTTTCAT
>JBKJLB010000374.1:0-8166 GCA_046597075.1 Pelobium sp. | reverse complement strand
CGATGATAATAAAATGCTTCTTAAAGCCAATCTATTGATCAGATATGCCTCGACTACAGCCGAGAAAACAGAAAATTTGAACCTCAATTTTGGGTTTAAAAATATTGCATTTCTAAGCAGTTTTACTTTTTCTGATTTTGGCAATTTAAAGCAAGGTGCAAACCGAAATAGCAATTATTTGGACTTTGGTAAAAGACTTTTTTATCAAGACAGAGTAAATAGAAAAGATACGATGTTGCGTAATGATGATGTTAATTTGCAGCGAGAATCAGGCTACAAACAGTATGATTTTTTACAGAAAATAGTTTATAAACCTTCAGAAAATGTAGAGCATGGTTTAAACCTTCAATATTCAACTTCATCAGATATTAACCGTTATGATCGATTAAGCGAGTACAACGGGAGCAATCTTAGATTTGCCGAATGGTATTATGGACCACAGAAAAGATGGTTATCCGCCTATCATTTTAATTATAAAACCAATAGTAAGCTTTTAGAAGAATTAAGAATTGTGGCTAGCTATCAAGATATTGAGGAAAGCCGAATCAGCAGAAGATTTGGAAACAATAATTTAGATAGCAGATTAGAAAATGTTAAAGTTTACGCCCTCAATATTGATGCAGAAAAAGGTATAAAAAATCACGAGTTAAGATATGGTTTTGAGTTTACCTTTAATGATGTTCAATCTACAGCCAACCGTAGAAATATTATTTCAAATGCAGTTTCTAAATTAGATACCCGCTATCCAGACGGAGGTTCTAGCACAAATTCAACCGCATTATACGTAACTCATTCTTGGGAAATAAGTCCAAAATTTATTCTTTCTGATGGTTTAAGGTTAAGTATTTTAAATCTAGAATCTAATTTTGAGGATAAAACATTTTTCCCTTTTCCTTTTAATACGGCTAAACAAAATGCAATAGCTTTTAATGGAAATATTGGGTTTAGTTATTTACCTGGAACCGATTGGAAGATTGCCTTATTAGCTTCATCAGGCTTTAGAGCACCAAATGTAGATGATATATCAAAAGTTTTTGAATCTACTGCAGGAAATATTATTGTACCTAATCCAAACCTAAAACCCGAGCATACTTACAATGCCGAGTTTAATATTTCAAAAACCATTGCTCATAAATTAAGCTTACAAATAGGTACATACTACACTTGGTATCGTGATGCGATTACTGTCCAAAACAGCACCTTTAATGGTCAAAATACTATTATTTACAACGGGCAACAAAGTAATGTTGTTACATCTGTTAATGCCGCTAAAGCCTACATTTATGGTTTTGATGGCCAACTAAATGCGCAAATTTTCGATTTTTTAAGCTTCAAGTCTAGTCTGAACTATACTTACGGAAGGGTGATAAATAGCAATAAAAATCAACCTTTAGATCATATTCCTCCGGTGTTTGGAAAGTCGGCTTTGCAACTAAAAGTTAAAAAATTTGAATCAGAGTTTTTTGCGCAATATAACGGTCAAAAAAAATTGAAAAACTATAGTAATTCTGGCGAAGACAACCTGCAATATGCTACCGCAGATGGTATGCCCTCGTGGTGTACTTTCAACTGGCGCAACGCGTATCAAATTAATAAAAATCTAAATGCACAATTTTCAATAGAAAATATCAGTGATCAAAATTACCGAGTTTTTGCATCAGGGATCAGTTCTGCTGGCCGAAATTTTATAATTAGTTTAAGAGCAAATTTTTAATTTCTGAAAAGCAGGTTTTGCATTTCATAGGTAAAGGTAGTTTGGCTTTTTATTCATGCTGCTAAAGGCATTAACTACTGGCTTGGCTTCTTAGTCCGCCGACAGGAAGAAATTGCTTTAACTTAAGTTTTGCCACTAATTTTAAAATCTCATCGTTCTCATCATCTAATTCTTATTTTGCAGCAATGAAAAAAATATATTCAATAATATTTCTGTTTATAATCGCATTTACATCGGCTCATGCCCAGTCCTTATCAGCTAAAATTAATGCAGCTTATCAAAGATTATCTTCAGATCCGCAATTAAAATATGCGACTGTTTCTTTTTCAGTTTTAGACGCAAATTCAGGTGATCTAATTTTTGGAGCTAATGAAAATACTGGTGTGGCTCCTGCGTCTACGCTAAAAACCATTACATCTGCAACAGCTATTGCATTGTTAGGCGAGGATTATACTTTCAAAACTGATATTGGCTATAATGGAAATATCGAAAATGGCGTTTTAAACGGCGACTTAATTATCAAAGGTAATGGCGACCCTACTTTGGGTAGCTGGCGATGGGAGAGCACATCAAAAACTCAAATTTTAAATAAAATTCTTTATGCTTTACAACAAAATGGAATCAAAGAAATTAAAGGTAAAATAGTTGGTGATGATTCTAATTGGGATTCTCAATCTTTACCAACTGGGTGGATTTGGCAAGATATTGGAAATTATTATGGTGCAGGAACATCAGCTTTAACTTGGGGAGAAAATCAATTTGAGCTGGGTTTTGTGGCTGGAAAATCTGTAGGTTCTGAAGTGAAAATTGCGAATAATGATAGTATTTATCCCTTTTTGGAAATTAAAAACGAATTAACCACTGGAAATTATGGAAGCGGAGATAATGTTTATGCATACTCGGCCCCCTACACTAATTTGATTTATTTAAGAGGAACTTATGGAATAGACTTAAAAAAGAAAATCGGACTTTCGCACCCAAACCCTGCCTTGGCAATGGCTTATGATGTGCGCCAGTATCTTCAAAAAAATAATATCTCATCTACAGATTTTACAACTTCAAGAACCAATTCAAGCAAATCTTTAAATTTATTATCAGAGATTGCTTCTCCTCCTTTAAAAGAAATTATTTATTGGTTCAATCAAAAAAGTATCAATTTATACGGAGAGCAGTTTTTAAGGGTTTTAGGAGAAAAATTTGGTAAAAGTGCATCTACCGTAGACGGCATAAAAGTATTAAAAAAGTTTTGGGACAATAAAGGGATAGACCCAGAGACTTTAAATATTGGTGATGGAAGCGGACTTTCTCCTGCTGATAGGGTTACTTCATTAACTATGGCCAAGGTTTTACTAGAAGCTAAAAAGCAAGCGTGGTTTCCTTCTTATTTTAAAAGTTTACCCGTTTATAATGATATGAAAATGAAAAGCGGCACAATTAGCGATGTCTTGGGTTATGCAGGTTACGCTGATGGTAAAACACCAGTTTGCTTTTCGTTAATCATTAATAACTATTCAGGCAGCTCTTCTTCTGTGCGGCAAAAAATGTATCAGTTGTTAAATAATTTGAAATAATTGAATGTCAGAATACTGAACAAAAGTCGTTTTTTCATGTATTATTGTTAGAATGCAAAAGTCGATTGTAATTGGAGCCGGAATTGCCGGAATAGCATCTGCTATAAGATTAGCAGTCAAAGGTTTTGAAGTTGATGTTTTTGAAAGTAATCCCTATCCAGGAGGTAAACTTTCAGAATTTCAAATTGGAGCTTATCGTTTTGATGCTGGGCCCAGTTTATTTACCATGCCGCAGTATGTAGATGAGCTTTTTTCTTTAGCTGGAAAAAAGTCAACTGCCTATTTTGAGTATGAAAAACTAGAAGAAGTTAGCCGGTATTTTTGGGAAGATAAAACAACTTTAACAGCTTTCGCCGATTTAGAAAAGTTTGCTAAACAAATAGAAAGCAATACCAATTCCACAACAGCAGAGATCAATAAATATCTAGAGAAGAGTAAGGATATCTATGAAATTACCCATGAAGTGTTTTTAGAAAAATCTTTGCATCTACTAAGTACATTTTTAAGAAAAAATACGGCAAAATCTTTTCTTAGATTTCATGAAATCGACGCTTTTAGAACTATGGCTAAAGCAAATGAATCATTTTTCTCTGATAAAAAGATGGTGCAATATGCCAATAGATTTGCAACTTACAATGGCTCAAATCCATATCAAGCGCCTGCTACACTTAATGTAATCCCTCATCTAGAACAACATTTCGGGGCTTATTTTCCAAAAGGAGGGATGTTTCAAATCACTAAAAGTCTGGAGAAATTGGCAGAAGATTTAGGCGTGAAATTTCATTATAACCAAAGTGTAGATGAAATCTGTGTGGAGCAAAAGAAAGTCAAGGGCATAAAAATAAAAAATCAATTTTTTGAGGCAGACCAAGTCGTCTCTAACATGGATGTTTATTTCACTTATAAGCAATTATTAAAAGACGAAAGCCAGCCGCAGAAAATCTTAAAGCAAGAACGCTCCAGTTCTGCTTTGATATTTTATTGGGGTATAAAAAAAGAATTTCCTCAATTAGGCCTACATAATATTTTCTTTACAGAGGATTATCAACAAGAGTTTGATCATATCTTTAAAACTAAAACTATTTATCAGGATCCAACTGTTTATATCAATATCAGCACTAAGCTTCAGAAAACTGATGCACCTAAAGGGTGTGAAAATTGGTTTACGATGATTAATGTGCCCAACAACACAGGGCAAAATTGGGAAGCTTTTAGAAAACAAGCTCGTGAGCATATCATCAAAAAATTAAACAGAAATTTAAGTATTGATTTAGAAAGTTTAATCGAAGTTGAAGAGGTTTTAGATCCTGTTATAATTGAATCTAAAACGTCTTCTTACCGAGGTTCTTTGTACGGCACAAGTTCAAATAATCAGTTCGCAGCATTTTTACGTCATGCTAATTTTTCTAAAAAAATTAAGAATTTATATTTTGTTGGCGGTAGTGTTCACCCAGGTGGAGGAATTCCTCTGGCCTTACTTTCTGCAAAAATTGTAGGAGAGATGATAGAATAGCTTAAATTAGCTTTTGTAAATGATACAACCTCGATCTAATAAAATCATTCATCATTTTTTCTCTTGGTACATCAAAAGAATTATCAAAAGTGATTTTGATAGATTTGAGTACAACGAAATTACAATTGAAGAGGATAAAGCTGTTTTACTATTGGCTAATCATTTTAGTTGGTGGGATGGATTTTTGCTTTTCCATCTCAATAAAATATACTTTAAAAAACATTTTCATGTGATGGTTTTGCAGGATACTGCCGAAAAAGTGAAGTTTCTGAAGTACTTGGGTGCTTTTAGTATTCAAAGAAATGCGAAAAGCCTAATCGAGTCGTTAGACTATGCAGGTAAATTATTAGACAATCCCGCTAATTTGGTTTTGATTTTTCCACAAGGCGAATTGTATTCTTCTCATAGTGCTTCTATCCAATTTGAAAAAGGAGTAAGCCGAATTATTGCAGCATCAAAGAAGCAATTTCAATATGTTTTTGCAACTATTTTAACCGATTATTTTGATCGACGTAAGCCAAGTGTTCAGGTTTATTTAGAGCATTGGGAAGCTCAGGAGTACAACAGTTTGCAAGTCATTAAAAGTGCTTATAATAAGCATTATGAGCAAGCTTTAAAACAGCAAACGGAGGTGAGGATTTAAATGGTTTATTTGTTTTATATCATATTTTTCTTCTTAATTTTAAGGTTTACGGTTACGCTTTTTAACTTTATTTCTAATCCCAAATTAAACCGATCGCCTAAGATGTTTAGTGATTTGGTTTCCATTTTAATACCCGCCAGAAACGAAGCCGAAAATATTTTATTTCTTCTTAAATCTATTAAAAATCAAGATTATAAAAACATAGAAGTCATCATTTTAGATGATCAATCTGATGACGACACTTTTTTAATTTGTGATGCCTTTTCAAAAACTGATATCCGTTTTAAAGTTGTAAAAGGAGATGATTTAAAAATAGGCTGGTTAGGAAAAAACTTTGCCTGTCATCAGCTAGCTAAACAAGCAAAGGGAAAGTATCTTTTATTTTTAGATGCCGATGAGGAGATAAAGGATGGTTTAATCAATAATTCAATCTATCGAATGCAAATTGGCAAACTCAGCCTATTGAGTTTATTTACCAATCAGGTAACTGTCAGTTTTGGAGAGAAAACCATTATTCCACTAATGCATTATTTATTGCTCAATTTGTTGCCATTAAGGTTAGTGAAATTGAGTAAAAACCCTGCTTTTTCAGCAGCAAGCGGTCAATTTATGTTATTTGATGCAGAAGTGTATCATCAATTCCAATGGCATAATCGGGTAAAAACCCAAGTGGTGGAAGATGTTGAGATTATGAAACAGATAAAAATCCAAAAGTTAAAAGGCGAGGCTTTGTTAGCCAATGGATTTATTTATTGTAGGATGTATAAAAACTATAACGAAGGATTACAAGGGTTTAGTAAAAACTTATTAGCTGGTTTTGGTGGTAGTATAATTGGTTTGTTACTTTATTTGTTTTTGGTTTTGGGTGGACCAGTTCTTATTTTATGCTATCTCAACTTCCAACTTTTTTATTTTGCCATTACTTTAATTGCTTTTAGCAGAATAATGATTTCCTTTTTATCAGGTCAAAATGTTTGGGTAAATTTGATGCTTCATATATTACAGATGTTTAATTTATTAGTTATCGCAATATTATCTATCCAAAAGTCATTAAATAAATCATTAATTTGGAAAGGTAGAACTATCAATACATGAAGTATATCAACAAGTTAGGGCTTTCCCTAATTTTTATTATTATTTTTCATTTGGTAGGGTTGGTAGGTTTCCTATTACCAAACTATCATGATTTTTTCTTTGCATTTGTACCTTTCCATTTATTGTTGATGGGCTTCATCTTAATAGCTAATCAAGAAGAATTTAGTAATAAGCTAGTTCAAACTATTTTAGTAATTGCTATTAGCGGCTATTTTATAGAAGTAATTGGTGTGGCAAGTGGGCTCATTTTTGGTAATTATCAATATGGTCAAACTTTAGGCTATAAATTAATTGATGTACCACCAATTATTGGGGTTAATTGGCTTATTTTAGTGTTTTGTGTTGGGTCAGTTATTGAAAAACATTTAAAATTCTCAAGAAATCTAAGGTCATTAATAGGGGCGGCTGTAATGGTTACTATAGATTTTCTAATAGAACCAGTTGCCGTGAAATTTGATTATTGGAATTGGGCAGATGCTTTTATCCCCTTCCAAAATTATATAGCATGGTTTATCATTTCATTTCTGATGATAAGATTTTATTATCAAATCGATTTTTTAAAAACTAACAAAGTAGCTTTTACTTTGTTAATTTCTCAAATCATATTTTTTATCGTATTGAATCTTACTATGTCCTGACTAAACTTTTTCTAAATTTGCATGAAATATAACCACATGAAATACAATCTTTCGGTAACTATAGATCAGGATTCTGGCTTTTGCTTTGGGGTGGTTTACGCCATTGATATGGCAGAAGAAATTTTGGAAGAAGATGGTTATCTATATTGTTTGGGTGATATTGTGCACAATGACGAGGAAGTTGAGCGATTAAAGAAAAAAGGTTTAAGGATTATTGATAACGATGATCTTAAGAATCTATACAATGAAAAAGTACTAATCAGAGCTCATGGAGAAGCACCCGAAACTTATAAAGTAGCATTAGCAAACAACATCATGTTGATTGATGCTTCTTGTCCGGTAGTTTTAAAGTTGCAAAACCGTATTAAAACTACACATGATGCAAAGGAAAAAGTACTCATTTTTGGTAAACATGGTCATGCTGAAGTGATTGGTTTACAAGGACAAACTAATAACGAAGCTTTGGTATTTCAAGATTTGGCTGAGTTAGATGGCGTTGATTTGCCTTCATCTTTTACCCTTTACAGTCAAACTACAAAATCTACTGAGAAATTTTATCAGATTAAAGAGCAGTTAATAGATCGTGGTTACGATATTAAAGCAAATGATACCATTTGCCGTCAGGTATCAAATCGAGATAAGGATTTGCCTGCTTTTGTAAAGCATTTCGATAAAATCGTTTTTGTGTCTGGTAAAAAATCGTCTAATGGTAAAGTCCTTTATGAGGTTTGCCGCAAAAATAATCCAGCAACCTATTTCATAAGTAAACCTGATGATTTGGAGAAGGCAATGTTCAATCCAGAAGATAAAATAGGCATTTGCGGGGCAACATCAACACCAATGTGGTTAATGGAGCAAATAAAAGAAGTTTTAGAGACCTATTAAATTAATTTTTGTTGTTCTTCAAACAGCTATTGGAGGCGGTTTCCACTAAAATCTCTATTCGCCAATAGGCAGGAACATCAAAATTTTAGTAATCAATATATTGAAAA
>JBKJLB010000035.1:0-2962 GCA_046597075.1 Pelobium sp. | reverse complement strand
TTTTCAGTTCCTAATGTAAGCGATCGGATAGGTTTATCAGATTCTTTAATCACAAAATACAAGGCAACAATTCCTTTGACATTTATTAGAGATTCATCTGGCGTTTATTATTCTATTATTAATCCTGGTTCTGGCACTGATGCTGTTACTACAAGTTCTACTATCAAAGTTGCTTATACTGGTAAATTATTTGACGGTAAAGTATTTGATTCTGCAAAAACTTCAAGTCCATTAGAGTCTCCTCTTTTTGGGTTAATATCAGGATGGCAAAGTACTATACCTAAAATTAAAGCTGGAGGTAAGATTAGAATATTAATTCCTTCATATTTGGGATATGGGGGCTCGGCACAAGGTGCAATACCTGCAAATGCACCTTTAGATTTTGAGATAGATTTAATTAGTGCTAAAAACTAATTATCGATTTCTAATTTTTACAAAAGGAACTTTCATAAGAAGGTTCCTTTTTAGTTTAAAGCCTTTTTATAAGTTGTTAAACAACGCTCCCTAGCCATTTTATGATCAACAATAGGTTTTGGGTATTTGTAAGGATCTGCATATTCAGGTACCCATTTCTTAATATATTTTAAATCTTTATCAAACTTTTTAACTTGTTCATAAGGGTTAAAAATACGGAAATAAGGCGCAGCATCAACACCGCATCCGGCAGCCCACTGCCATCCTCCTACGTTGCTAGATAATTCAAAATCTAAAAGCTTTCTAGCAAAATAATTTTCGCCCCATCGCCAATCTATTAATAGATGTTTGGTTAAAAAACTAGCAACTACCATACGGACTCTGTTGTGCATAAAACCAGTTTTATTGAGCTCACGCATTCCTGCATCAACAATAGGGTAGCCTGTTTTTCCATCGCACCAAGCTTTAAATTCTGCTTCGTTATTTCGCCATTCTATTTTATCATATTCTGGTCGAAAAGAATTTTTTGCAGCATGAGGAAAATTCCAAAGAATAGAAAAATAAAAATCTCTCCATATCAATTCACTCAACCAAACATCACTTTTGCCAATAGCATTTTTAACTAATTCTCTTATACTAATGGTCCCAAATCTTAAATGAACACTTATTCTTGATGTTGCATCTTTTGCTGGGAAGTCTCTGTCATGAGCATAATTTTTTAGGATGTTTTGATAGGATTGATCTGGGAAATTTAAGTCACTTTTTATAAACCCAATTTCTTTAAAATCAACAGTATTAAAGGGGTCCGTTTTTATTAAATTATTGAAATTTGATTCTGTTGGATAGCTTTTTAGATAAGAGTCATTCAGTTTTTCAAGCCATTTTCTTTTGTAAGGCGTGAAAACCACATAGGGTTTACCATCGTCTTTAGTAACTTCTGTTTTTTCGAAAATGCATTGATCTTTAAAAGTTCTAAATAAAATATCTTTAGTCCCTAAATATTGATTTAATTTTTCATCTCGTTCATCAGCATAAGGTTCATAATCATGATTTGTGTAAACTGCTTTCGGCTGATATTCGCTGACTAAATCTTTCCAAATTTTTTGTGGTTCGCCATATTTAACAAGTAATGAGGATTGATTTTTTTCTAACTCAGTTTTTAATTTCTCTAATTGTTGGTGAATAAAAGTTATTCGGGCATCATCCTTATCTTCTAGTTTATCTAATATGTTTTTATCGAAGATGAAGATGGGTAAAACTTTAAATCCGCTATTGAGTGCATGATACAATCCAGCATTATCGTTCAACCTTAAATCTCGTCTAAACCAAAATATTGCTACTTCTTCCTTAGCCATAAATATTTTTTAATGCTGCTTTAATTTCAGGAAATTTAAATCTGAAGTTAGTTTCTTCAATTTTTTTGGTATCCATTTTAGTACTTCCTAAAACTACAATACTCATTTCACCAAATATCATTTTTAAGACAAAAGATGGAACATTAGGTAACCAAAGTGGTTTATTGAATTGTTTGGCAATTGCATTAGTTAAGCTATAATTAGTCAGCGGATAAGGAGTACTCATGTTATAGGCACCTCTTAATTTATCGTCTTCTATACCTTTTAAATACATAGCTACAACATCATCAATATGAATCCATGATATCCATTGTTTTCCTGAGCCCAATGGAGCGCCGAAACCGTATTTTACTGGAGCGGATATTTTAGGCAGGGCACCCGAATCTTTATCTAAAATCACTCCGGTTCTAAATTTTACTACTCTTAGGCCTAGTGCGTTGCCTTCGTCTACAGCATTTTCCCATGCAATACAGCATAAAGCCATAAAATCGGAGTTTGGTTGATTATCTTCACTCATTAAATCGTTTCCACGATCACTATAAAAACCAGATGCCGAGGCAGAAACTACCGTTTCTACTTTATGTTTTTTTATTTTTAATAAATTGTAAATGAGTTGAATAGATTTTGTTCTACTATCTATAATTACTTTTTTACGTTCATTGGTCCAATTGCTATCAGCAATGCCTGCTCCTACCAAATGAATAATTATGGAAACATCTTTAATGCAGTTTTCATCAATCAACCCTTTATCAATGTCCCAAACAAATGTTTCGACATGAGCATCAATTTTTGAAGAACGACTTAAATTTGCTACCCGATAACCCTTTTTTAGCAGTAGTTTAGAAAGGTGTTCCCCAACTGTACCGCTACCACCAGTTATTAAAACCTTTTTGCCCATAGTTATTTGGAGTAACCAATAGATTAGATTTTAGTTTGAAGTATAAAGAATGAATTTAGCTATTGATATAGCTTTCTAAGTTTTTAATAATTTGTTTTTGATCTTCTATGATGTACTTCACCACATCGCCAATAGAAACCATGCCTGATAATTCTTTTTCATCCATTACAGGTAAGTGCCTAATGTGTTTATGAGTCATCAATTCCATACAATGATCCAAACTGTCTTGTGGTGAAATTACGATGGGTGAAGGTGTCATTACATCTTTAATTTGAACTTCTTTTGATGATTTACC
>JBKJLB010000017.1:0-5252 GCA_046597075.1 Pelobium sp. | reverse complement strand
CGTTTACATCTCTTTCTTTTACTCTTGATACGAGTTGATCAACTGTTAAATCTGAAGGTCCGATCCCATCCATTGGAGAGATTAAACCATTTAAAACATGGTATAAACCATTATATTGATGCGTGTTTTCTATTGCCATTACATCTCGGCTATCTT
This sequence comes from Pelobium sp., assembly GCA_046597075.1. GTDB lineage: Bacteria > Bacteroidota > Bacteroidia > Sphingobacteriales > Sphingobacteriaceae > Pseudopedobacter. The sequence continues at coordinate 5,096 of JBKJLB010000017.1, read as the reverse complement.
CTACTACACAAATTAAAGTCCTATCTCTTTTATTTGATAAACAAATCTCACAAACATCATGATCAGAAATATTATGGCAACTTTTACAAAAGCGAATGTTATTTTTTAGCTTCAACAAAGAATCACTAAATCTCTCTACTGTTGAGTTATCTTGATTTAACAAATGTAAAACTAACCTTAAAGCAGTTTTTTGACCTATTCCGGGCAGCCTACCAAATTCATTTACGGCATTCTCTAATAGCTTAGAGGAGAAATTCATTTTGCTAAATTAAAAATTTAATGCTAAATAGCGATGCAATTTAAATCTTACAATTGTTATAATTCAATCAAATTATGTCACCTAATATCCTATTAACTTTTATTATCGGTTATTTTCTGGTTTTAATTACAATTTCTTTCATCACTTCCAGAAAATCATCAGATAATTCTACTTTTTTTATTGCCAACAGAAACTCCAAATGGTACTTAGTTGCATTTGGAATGATTGGTACAGCACTAAGTGGTGTAACTTTTATCTCGGTTCCTGGGCAAGTGGGCTCGTTGGCAGGCCACCAATTCGAATACTTTCAGTTTGTAATAGGTAATGCCATTGGGTTTATTATAGTGGCTACGGTATTACTTCCGTTGTATTACCGAATGAATTTAACCTCAATTTATGGTTATATTGAAAAAAGACTTGGAATTGTAAGCTATAAAACTGCAGCAGGTATTTTTTTAATGAGCCGAACAATTGGCTCGGCATTTAGGCTTTATTTGGTTGTAATAGTTTTACAACGATTTATTTTTGATGCTTATGGAATGCCTTTTTGGGCAACCGTTTTTATTGCGTTATCATTAATTTGGCTTTATACTTTTAAAGGCGGCTTAAAAACAATTATTATCACCGACTCTTTACAAACCACCTTTTTAGTTTTATCGGTTATCCTGACCATTTATTTTATTTGTAGCAGCTTAAATCTTGGGGCTGTTGAAGCTTTTGAGACTATTAAAAATAGTGGCTATTCAAAAATATTTTTCTACGAAGATTTTTTGACGAATAAGTTCCATGTTAGTAAACAGCTTTTAGGTGGAATTTTTGTGACTATCGCCATGATTGGGTTGGATCAGGATTTAATGCAGAAGAATTTAAGCTGTAAGAATATTGGTGAAGCACAAAAAAACATGTTCACTTTTACAGGGATATTTGTCATCATTAATCTTTTCTTTTTGAGCGTTGGCGCTTTACTATATGTTTATGCAACTAAAAACGGTATTCCTATCCCATTGGATGATGTTGGAAATCCACGAACAGATTTTCTTTTCCCCGAAATCGCTCTAAATCATTTGTCAATAATCCCTGCAATTGTGTTTATGTTGGGGTTAACAGCTGCTACGTTTGCCACAACAGACTCAGCATTAACTGCCCTAACCACCTCTTTTTGTATTGATTTTTTAGGATTTGATAAAAAAGAAGACGTAAACTCGGCAAAAAGTATCAGAATTAGACATGGCGTACATGTTTTATTCTCTGTTTTGATGTTTTTAACCGTTATACTTTTTAACGAAGTAAACAATAAAGCTGTAGTAAGCGCAATTTTCACGGTAGCATCTTATACATATGGTCCACTACTAGGTTTATATGCTTTTGGTTTATTTGTAAAGAGCAGAGGTGTAAAAGATAAATTGGTGCCTTTTATATGCATATTGTCGCCAGCCATCTGTCTATTTTTAAATCAAAACTCTAAATCGTTAATGGGTGGCTATGTTTTTGATAACGAACTCATATTAATCAATGGAATTATTACTTTTGTTGGCCTTTTATTTATTTCTAATAAACAGGCTAAAATTGCATAATACAAATTATAGAAGATGACCAGTGAAGATAAAATAAGAAGTGCGTTTGAGAATAAAACGTGGCAAGAAATTAAAGTAACAGACTCTTGGCAGATTTTTAAAATCATGGCTGAGTTTGTTGATGGATTTGAAAAATTAGCCAAAATTGGGCCCTGTGTTTCCATATTTGGTTCTGCAAGAACTAAACATGAAAGCAAATATTATGAAATGGCGGTTGAAGTTGGAAGACTGCTTACTGAAAGAGGCTATGGCGTAATTACGGGCGGTGGCCCAGGTATTATGGAGGCAGGTAATAAAGGAGCGTATGAAGCTGGCGGAAAGTCTGTAGGTTTAAATATCGAATTACCATTCGAACAATTCCATAATCGATACATTGATAGAGATAAGATTTTAGAATTTGACTATTTCTTTATCCGTAAAGTGATGTTTATGAAATACTCGCAAGGATATATTGGTTTGCCTGGTGGTTTTGGAACCATGGATGAACTTTTTGAAGCTTTAACCTTAATTCAAACAGGAAAAATAGCTAAGTTTCCAATTGTACTAATTGGTAAAGAATATTGGGGCGGTTTAATCGATTGGATTAAAAATACCATGCTAGAGGTGGAGCACAATATCAACCCAGATGATTTGAATTTATTTAGATTGGTTGATACTGCTGAAGAAGCAGCCGAGCATATCTTTAGGTTTTATGATAAATATGTTTTGAAACCAAATTTCTAATATTAAGCCGGTAAAGCCGGCTTTTTTTATGAATAATAGTTTTATCTTAGACTACCTTTTTATCCTCAATGAAAACAAGCTTATTATCAAAAATATTTCTTTTATTTCCAATATTTATTGGAATAAATTTAGCTTTTGGCCAGCAGATTTATTTAACTGATAATGTTAAAACAATAGATGTTTTAGAAAATGCCCTCATTTATCCCACTAAAAACAAAATAGATTTCAATAAATTTAAAACCTCTATATCTGAAATATCAAGCCAAAAGAATGTAGATAAGTCTTCAGAAAATTGGTTGATTTTTAACATTACAAATCAAAATTCCTCAGAGCAATTATATTTTTTGGCAACTAATTTTTCAGACTCCACCGTACTTTATGATTTTGAAACTGGAAAACAAATTGGAAGAACAGGTTTAGGTTATCAAATAGGAGAAATTAGCAGAAACATTCAATCTGGATTTATACCCATTTACTTTTTAAAGGGCGAGAATAAAAAACTAGCCTTAAAAATGAATGGTAGCTTTCCGCCCATTTCAAAAGTAAAAATAGTATTAAAACCAGGCTTGCAATTAAACAAATACGACAAGCGGTCTGAAATAGAAGCCATCAGTATCGCATCTATAATCGCATCATTCTTTATTTTCAACTTCCTAATCTTCTTAATTTTTAGAGATAAAACCTACATCTATTACCTATTATACTTAATTAATTTAGGATTTTGGATGGTGAATTTATGGCTTGCCAAATGGATGGATTTACCAGTAAGTGTTTATAACATTCAACATTACATCAACAATATTTTTCTGATTCTTTTCAATATTGCCTATATCAGCTTTGCTTTAAGCTATTTTCAAACTAGTAAAAAATCCAAATGGTATAAGTACTTTATATTTTATCAATTTCTTTATATCATTCCATTAGTGATTCAAGTCATTAACGATAAGGACTACTATATACACTTAGAAGACAACATTTTAGCTATACTAGCGCTTGGAAATATTATCTCGGTATTCATTTTCAGTTTAAGCAACCTTTCGAATAAGATTAGACCTACCATTTTATTTTTGATTGCTGAAACACCGCTAATTATTTCGGGATTAATTTTAGGTTTTGAGTTTTTAATCACTGATTCTGATATAATTGAAAAAATTGGACCCACACTTTTTAAAATTGGGACATTACTTGAAGTTTTACTTTTTTCTTTCGCTTTAGGAAACAGGTATAGAGATCAAAAAATTGAACTGAATAAGCAAATCGATGAAAATGCTATTTTGAAGGATCAAAAGCTTAAAGAAATTCAGGAAATCATCCAACAAAAGAATATCGAGTTAGAAAAAACGGTTAGAGAAAGAACGGCTGAGTTGGAGCTGATTAATCAAAAATTGAAACGTAGTAATGATGAAAAGAATAAAATTTTTTCGATTATAGGGCATGATTTACGAAGCCCTTTGGCATCACTTCAAGCCATGTTCGATTTATTTATTGCTGGTGATTTAAGTATCGAAGAATTTAAAAGCCTTGCTAGCCATGTAAGTTTAAGGTTAAAAGGTTTAAATCTATCTGTAAAAAATCTGATTATTTGGGCTCAAAGTCAAATGGATGGCCCTAAAACAAAAAAGACCCCTATTTATTTAGAAGAGCTGATTCGTGAAAAAATTAGTTTGATGCAAATTTCGGCAGAAGAAAAAGGTATCTCTATCGATTTAGACATTGATAAAGATCGGGCGGTAATAGTAGATAAAAATCAGATTGGTGTTATTATCCAAAACATCCTAAATAATGCAATTAAATTTACTCCAAAACAGGGTAAAATCCGTATTTCTACATCTGGAAACCTTGGTTTTGAGATTATTAAAATTCAGGATAACGGTATTGGCATGGGTATAGATTTAATGGATAAAGTGAATCAAAATTATTTAGTAGAAAGTAGTTTAGGAACCTTTGGCGAAGTAGGGACTGGCTTAGGCTTATCTATATGTAAAGAAATGATTCTGAAAAACGATGGTGAAATAAATCTTGAAAGTGAATTAAATGTAGGGACGACTGTTTCTATTAAACTTCCTTCGGCTATTAAATAAAATCAATTGATATTTTTTCTCGTTAATCGCTTTATGAGAACCTGTAAACTGTTGCTGTTAATTTTGCTCACTTATTTAAAAGGATTTTCTCAATCTCAAGATTCTTTAAATGAAAACTATATCAATCAATATAAAGAAAATGCCGATTTCTCCTATACTTCTCCCTTAAGCGAAATAGGTGCCCCTTCTAAATATATCATCTCTGGACGAATCACCACACAATATCTAATATTAGCATCCAATAAATTACCCGTTTCAGTTGCAATAATTCCTGATTTTACAGTACGTGTGCGAAATGAACAATCAGCTGGCGTAAGAACGCCAAGCTTTAAATTAGGAGGAAGTGTCTTTTTTCATTTAAATAGCGACATGAGTCGTTATAAATACGCAGAATTAGGTTTCACCCATCACTCTAACGGACAAGATGGTGATGCCTTAAATTCAGACGGCTCAATTAAT
>JBKJLB010000397.1:0-5284 GCA_046597075.1 Pelobium sp. | reverse complement strand
TTTATTGTTTTGATTATTGATGAGTTTGCCGATTTGATGATGACTGCAGGTAAGGAAATAGAAACGCCAATTGCCCGTTTGGCACAATTAGCCAGAGCAATTGGAATACACTTGATTTTGGCAACACAAAGACCATCTGTAAATATCATTACCGGAACCATTAAAGCCAATTTTCCGGCCCGTTTGGCATTTAGGGTAACATCTAAAATTGACTCTCGGACTATTTTAGATACTGGTGGAGCCGACCAATTGATTGGGAAAGGAGATATGCTTTTATCTACCGGAAGTGATTTAATCCGTTTGCAATGTGCTTTTGTAGATACACCCGAAGTAGATAGAGTGACCGAATTTATTGGCTCTCAAAGAGGATACGCATCAGCTTATGAACTACCAGAATATGTGGGCGATGATGGTGATGGTGGAAGTTTAAAAGATTTTGACCCTAGTGATAGAGATGCAATGTTTGAGGACGCAGCTCGTTTAATTGTGATGCATCAACAAGGTTCTACCTCGCTCATCCAGCGAAAGCTTAAATTAGGTTATAACAGAGCAGGAAGAATTATTGATCAGTTAGAAGGAGCGGGTATTGTTGGTCCGTTTGAAGGGAGTAAAGCTCGTGAAGTGCTGATACCAGATGAGTACTCTTTGGAACAGTTCTTGTCTACCTTGGATAAAAAAGATTAATTATGAAATATAGAAAGATTTGGAGTTTGTTATTTTTATTGCTTGCGTTTGCAGGTGATGCTTTGGCCCAAGCCGATGCGCAAGCGAAAGCAATATTAAGTGGGGTAAGTAAAAAATATCGTTCTTATGCTATGGTTAAAACCGATTTTAGTTTTACCCTAAAGAATCCACAAGCAAAGATTAATGAAACACAAAACGGTTCTCTTTACGTAAAACCATCATCAAATAAATACAAAGTAAATTTAGGCGAGCAAGAATTAATTTCTGATGGTAAAGTGCAATGGACTTATCTGAAAAATGATAATGAAGTACAAATAAGCGAGATTGATAATAGCTCTGGTGCTTTAAATCCTGCTAAGATATTTACCATGTACGAGAAAGGCTTTAAATATGTTTATTTGGGCGATACCAAAGCAAATGGAAAAGTTTATCAAAATATAGAGTTAGCTCCATTGCAAAATCGCTCTTTTTCTAAAGTTAAGCTAAGAATAGATAAGTTAGCAAAGCAGATTTCCAACATCATCGTTTATGATAAAAATGGAAATACATATACTTATTACATTAAATCTTTTACCCCTAATGTAAAAGTTGACGATTCGTTTTTTACTTTTAATGCAGCCAAACACCCAGGAGTAGATATTGTTGATTTAAGATAATTTTATTTTCATACATGCAGATTACTTTCACTAACCATACTTTAGAAAAACTTGAAACTTTATTAAAGGAGGTTGGTTATAGCGTGAGGTACGAGAAAGGAAACTTTAAAACCGGAGCCTGTATGATAGAAAGTAGTAAGATAGTTGTGGTTAATAAATTCTCTAATCTGGAGAGTAAGATTATCTCAATTATTGAGCTTTTAAAGTCGATAGACTTGGATGATTCTTTACTTTCTGAAAAAAACAAATCATTTTATTACTCACTTAAACAAACCAGCATCACATTTTGAAAGTCACTTTTTTAGGAACGGGAACTTCTCAAGGTGTACCAGTAATTGCTTGCAATTGCCAGGTTTGTACTTCTCAAAACCCAAATGATAAAAGACTAAGAAGCAGTATTTTAATTGAATCTGACGAAAAGACCATAGTGATTGATACAGGTCCTGATTTTAGGTATCAAATGTTAAGGGCAAATGTTCAAAAATTAGATGCTGTGGTTTTTACCCATTCGCACAAAGACCATGTTGCCGGATTAGACGATGTTAGGGCATTTAATTACAAGCAGCAATCTGCTATGGATATTTATGCAAATCAACAAGTACACGAAGCGCTGAAAAGAGAGTTTTATTATGTTTTTTCTGATTTTAAATATCCTGGAATTCCACTTTTAAACATCCATAACATTGGATTAGACTCGTTTTCTATTGGCGATGTTGATTTACTGCCGATTGAAGTATTGCATTATAAATTACCTGTTTTAGGTTTTAGAATTAAAGATTTCACCTACATCACAGATGCTAAAACGGTATCAGAAACAGAAAAGGAAAAAATTAAAGGCTCGAAAATTTTAGTGCTTAATGCGCTTCAAAAAGAGAATCATATTTCTCATTTTACATTAACAGAAGCTATTGATTTTGCTCAGGAGATAGGAGCAGAGCAAACTTATTTTACACATATTAGCCATAGATTAGGTAAACACGAAGATGTATCTAGAGAATTACCTAAAGGAATTAATTTAGGTATTGATGGCTTATGTTTCGAGATTTAGGGTTTTTTGTAAATTTGTGGTTGTTATCGTTTTTTAAGTTTTATAACCTAAAAGTTCAATACATACTTTTAAGAAAGTAATCTCAAAATCAATACTTTACTAAGATGCCAGATTTTAAATACAAGGGGAAAATTTATTATAATCCTGTTCAATTGGTAATGGAACAAATAGGAGGGACATGGAAAGCCCCAATTTTATGGCGGCTTAGAGATTGTGTGATGCGTTATGGTGAATTAAGAAAAGACATACCGCACATCTCTGATAAAATGTTGACGACACAGCTCCGTCAATTAGAGGAAGATGGTTATATAAATAGGAAAGTTTATGCTGTTGTTCCTCCTAAAACCGAATATTCTTTAACAAAAAAAGGAGAAGAAATATTTGAATTGATTACAATTATTAGAAATTATGGATTAGAAATTATGGAACAAGAGGTTAATAAAAAGTAATTGTTTATGAGTACTAATTAAAATTCTGATTTATTGATAATTAATAAGGGCTAAATCAAAACCACGTCTATTAAATCATTTTTGATATTTTATGGTCATTAAATTAATGATTAAATATATATTTGAATTCCCTTAAACCCGGGTGGCGAAATTGGTAGACGCACCAGCTTGAGGGGCTGGCGCTTGCAAGGGCGTGGCAGTTCGAATCTGCTCTCGGGTACTTTTAGTTTAAATTTCTTTATCCTGTTTTATCAGCAGACAGTTATTACTAATTATTTTGATTGATTATTCGAGTGAATTTCACAAATCTTCCTTGGTAATAACTATTTAAAGGCGTAGTAGTTACACTGTAAGCTTTACCCGATGTAGATTGAATAAATTTAATAGTATCCTGAGTTTGGATAACAATGCCCATATGTCCAACAACGCGTATTGTACTGTCGGTACCGGTAAAAAGAATTAGATCTCCAGGTTTAACATCATTAAAAGACACTTCAGTTCCATAATTTGTAAAGTCTACTGAACTTCTAGGTATTTTTTTATTGAAATGATTAAATACATTGGTAATAAATCCGGAGCAATCTAACCCTTTTTGTGGATCTGTTCCTCCATATAAATAAGGGGTACCAGTTAAAGATTTTGCGTAATTAATTAAATTTTGTGGATTTATTTCTAAAAGAGAATCCATCATAACACTCTCGTTTTCAACCTTATCTTGAGTGATTAATGTGTCGTTAATAGAGGAATCACTGAGTACAATCGTTTCGGTAGTATTACTGTCTAAACTATGGCAGGCTGTGAATAACACTGATATAAAAATAATAATATATACAAATAGTTTTAGCATCTGTGATTTAGTATAATATTTGAATAATTTTTTCAATAAATAGCTATAACAATGCCATAATTATTTAATAGTGAAATATACAGTTTAAACAACCTTTTGTTGAAATAAAAACCTAATTTAGAATAACAATTATAAATTTGAAATATGAGAAATATAATTTTTTTAATGCTATTAATTTTTTTTGGAGGGAGTTCTTTTGCGCAATCTGCAGATGCTGTCGCAGGAAAATGGTTTAACAAGGATAAGGATGCCCAAATCCAAATCTATAAAAAGGGAAATGAATATTGTGGAAAGCTTGTTTGGTTAAAACAGCCAAATAATGAAGATGGAAAAGCAAAAACTGATGTTAAAAATCCAGAGGCCAATTTAAAATCCAGACCAATTTTAGGCTTGGATATCTTAAAAGGCTTGAATTATAATGACGGTTCTTGGGAGGAGGGTACTGTTTACGATCCAAAATCGGGGAAAACGTACAGTTGTAAATTAACGCTTAACGGCAGTGATAAATTAAGTTTAAGAGGCTATTTAGGCATATCTATTATTGGAAGAACTGATGTTTGGACGAGAGTAAAATAGAACTGATGAAATCAACTATTAAATTATTGGTTATAGCCCTAGCTTTCTATACAAATGCTGGGGCTCAACCTTTTAACATTATTACTTTAGATAGCGGTAAAGCAACAACATTTCGTGGACTTTCTGTTGTTAACGAAAAAACAGCTTGGGCTAGTGGGAGTAATGGCTGGATAGCTAAAACAGTTGATGGAAAACATTTTGATTGGCAACAAGTTAGCGGCTATGAAAAAATTGATTTTAGATCTATCAAAGCATTTTCAGATAAAGAGGCAATTATTGTTGGAATAGGTTCGCCAGCATATATTTTAAAAACTATTGACGGAGGTAAGAATTGGGCAAAAGTTTTTGAAAACAGTGATGCTAACATTTTTTTAGACGGAATAGATTTTTTGAATAAAGAGGTTGGTTTTGTTTATGGAGACCCAATAAATGGCTTAATGACCATTTTAAAAACAACAGACCGTGGCAAAAATTGGGAAAATATTTCACAAGCTGCAAATGTTAAACTATTTGAGAGGGAGGCCTCTTTCGCTGCATCTGGAACTGGAATAAGAGCATTTAAAGATAAATTATATATCATTTCTGGTGGTACAAAATCTAGGTTATTTATTTCTGAGGATGAAGGTGCTAATTTTAACGTCGAAGATATCCCAATTCTTCAAGGACAATCCACTCAAGGAGCCTTTTCCATTGATGTTAATAAAAAAGGTGTTTTTGTGGTAGGGGGAGATTATACTAAACCTAGTTTAACCGAGAAAAACTATGCCTTTTTAAATGCAAAAACTCACCAATGGGAAGCAGCTGTAATCCCACCACTGGGGCATCGATCTTGTATTGTTATTTTTAATAATAATCTACTCGTCTCTACAGGTGATAACGGTACAGATTATTCAACTGACGGTGGAAATAAATGGAAGAAATTGTCAGACGCAAACTATTATGTTTGTCGTAAAGTCGGACGTTTTATTTATTTCGTTGGTCCAAAAGGTAAAATCGCAAAATTGAAAATTGATACTCAACATTA
>JBKJLB010000390.1:0-4863 GCA_046597075.1 Pelobium sp. | reverse complement strand
TTCTGAAGTTCTAATTTCCTTTGTTTCTGCTGGAAATTTAGGAAACGCACCTTTGTCAAAAATTTCTTGCTGAAGTGTCCTTTTATTTAATAATTCTAATCGCTCTTCATTAAATTTTTCATGAAGTTCCGTTAAAAAATCAAGTGCCTCGTCTGTTAATATTCTTGGATAGAGATTATCAACATTTTTTGAATACTTTACTTTAGATTGTTTTAAAAGGTTATTTTCCATTTTGTTATTGTTTTATAAGACAATAATAAAATAAACATTTCATAAAAACAAGCGAACGTTCGTTTTTTATTTTAATTCGCTAAATAGGAAAATCAGCTAAAGCATATTTTTCGCTTAAAAACTTATATTTGTATTTATGGAAGAAGATTACATAAAACTTATTTTTGGCTTAAAACTAAAGCAAATAAGAACTGAAAAGAATTTATCCTTGTTTGGGTTATCAAAACTTTCAGGGTTATCCAAATCCTATTTAAATGAAATAGAGAATGGAAAAAAATATCCTAAAACCGATAAAATCGCTCTGCTTTCAGAAAAATTAGATGTTCCTTATGATCAAATGGTGTCTTTAAAATTAGATAAAAATTTAGCACCTATTGGAGATATTTTACAGTCTAAAATACTTAAGGAAATCCCATTAGAACTTTTTGGAATTAAAGAAAGTAATTTAATTGATATTGTTGCCAATGCACCTGCTAAGGTAAATGCATTTATTAGCACAGTTATTAAAATAGCCCAGCATTATAATTTTAGTAGAGAGAGTTTTTACTTGGCTTCAGTACGCTCTTTTCAAGAAGCAAATAAAAATTATTTTGAAGATTTAGAACAAAGTGTACTCAGTTTTGCTAAAGCATATCAAATAGATTTGAATCAAAGAATTACTTCTAATGATTTAAAAGACATATTAGTTGAAGAGTTTGGATATATTATAGAAAGTGAAGAATTAAGTAAATATGAGGCTTTAGGCAATTTACGATCTGTGTTTGTTCCAAAAACCAAAACTTTATTACTAACAAATGAAATAGACGAGGCGCAACGTACCTTTATTTATGCTAAAGAATTGGCTTATAATTTTCTTGAAATTAAAGAACGTTTGTTTACTTTTCCTTGGATAAAATTTGACACTTTTGATCAAGTTTTAAATAATTTTTATGCTTCTTATTTTGCTGGGGCTTTAATTATTCCTAATGCTAAAATTAAAGCGCAACTAAATGAGATTTTCGAAAAAGACACTTTCGACACCTCACTATTTTTAAAAGCTTTAGAATCGTATAATGCTTCACCAGAATCTTTTTATCAACGATTGACTAACATTTTGCCGAAATCTTATAATATTGAAAATTTGTTTTTTTTAAGATTTACCCATAAAGGCGAGAGCAATAAGTTTTATCTTACTAAAGAATTACATTTATCACATCAACATTCTCCTCATGCTAATGAAACTAATGAACATTATTGTAGAAGATGGGTGTCATTAAAGTTGTTAAAAACAATCAGTAAAAGTAAGAAAGATCACGAGTTTGATTTGCAAATTTCTAACTATGAGAATGACGGTGTAAAATATTTAGTGCTTTCTTCAGCAACTAAAGATCCATTTAAAGAAAACTATTATAGAAGTATTAGTATTGGATTGCTGATTAATAAACAATTACAACGAAAGCTTAGTTTTTTAGTAGATCCAAAGATAGAAATTCAAAATGTAGGTGTTACTTGTGAGCGTTGTGCAATTAAAAATTGCGAAGTTAGGGAAGTACCATCTATTATATTAGATAAAGTAGCTAGAAATAAAAAAATAGAAAAAATTGTTGAAGAATTAAATGCAAAGTATATTTCTTAAAAATGGAAATTTTATGATGTATCAAAGTTTATGAGGTTGTAAAAACCGATTTTTTAAAACCATCGTTAACTTAAATTTCTTTTAAATTCAAGCATAACCATTATAAAAATGTTTCAAACAACGCATCTTGAGAGTTTAAAGCAAAAGATTTTATCTTATACTCATGTAGATGATGATGTGGTAGAGGAACAGATGAAATACTACCAAATAATGAATTTAAAAAAGGGTGATACATTGGTAATACCTGGGCAATTGGTTCATTACTTTTATTATGTAGCTAAAGGTTGTATTTACTACTATAAGTATGACGAAGGTGAGCAAAAAGTACTAGAATTTTATACCGAAGATGTTTTTTTTACCGATTTACCTGCCTATGTAAAAGGAACACCATCTAATTATTACTTACAAGCTTCGGAGGATACGATAGTCTATGCTATAAAAAAAACCGATGCAGAAAATTCCTTTAAAAAGTCGCACCAGTTAGAGCGTTTTGGTCGATTGTCTATGCAGGAAGCATTCATTAAAATTTTCACAAGGGTAGAGCGTCGAAACAGTCGTACAAATGAGGAACGCTATATACGATTGTTGGAAAAACGCCCAGACCTTTTTCAGCGTGTCCCTCAATATTTAATTGCTTCCTATTTAGGATTAACTCCAGTTGGACTTTCAAAACTTCGTAAACGTTTAGGGAAGGGATAGATTTATACTTTTATTTTATAATCGCATATTTTGTAAATAAGCAATTGTTTTTTTGCTGTAAATCGCTCGAATCTCTCTGGAGAAAATCATCTCAATTTATTAAACCAGTTTAACGAGATTCTTTTTTAATAAGCCTAATTTGGTACTCACCAATTATTAAAATTTATTATTATGGCCAATACCTATATAGATATGGAGACGCTAAAGTTTCTACTGTTTAATGTCAACGATCTTAAGAGTGTACTAAAGCAAGAACGCTTTGAAGATTACGATGAGGAATCTATTACCATGATGCTAGACTCTGTTAAAGATTTTTCTGACAAAGAGTTATACCCTTATTACAAGGTAATGGATGAAACTCCGGCTCATTTTGAAAATGGTGAAATTATAGTACATCCACAGGTTAACAAGTACATGAAAGTTGCAGGGGAAATGGGATTGTTATCCGGATCGTTCTCTTATGAAGCCGGTGGAATGCAAATGCCGTCAATGGCTACTAATGCTGCTGGCTTTATTCAAGAAGCAGCTAATAACCATTTACCAGGATACATCGGACTGACAATTGGTGCAGCAGAATTGATTGTACATTTCGGGAATCAATTGCTTAAGGACGCCTATGTTCCTAATATGATGACTGGAAAATGGGGTGGTACCATGTGCCTTACCGAGCCACAAGCAGGAAGCTCGCTTTCAGATATTGTGACAATTGCCGAGCCTGATAGTGATTCTTATAAAATAAGCGGACAAAAAATATTCATTTCTGGTGGAGATTATAAAGGAGCCGAAAATATAATACATCTAGTTTTAGCTCGTATTAAAGGAGCACCCGCAGGAACTAAGGGGATTTCTCTTTTTGTAGTACCTAAAAACCGACTTGATAAAAATGGTAATTTAGAATATAATGATGTCACTACAGTTGCTGATTTTCAAAAAATGGGTCAAAAAGGATATTGTACCACACATTTGTTTTTTGGCGATAAAGAAGATTGTACCGGATGGCTGGTTGGAGAGCCTAACCAAGGATTAAAGTATATGTTCTTAATGATGAACGGAGCAAGGATTGCTGTAGGTCGTGGAGCCGCTGCAATTGCTACGGGCGCATATCATGCCTCCCTTAACTACGCTAAAGAAAGACCACAAGGCAGAGAACTTCAACAAACTGGTAAAAAAGATGCTGCTCAAGAGCAAACCCTCATCATCAATCATCCCGATGTACGTAGAATGTTGCTTTTGCAGAAAGTAATTACAGAAGGATCTTTAAGTCTGGTATTTTTGACCTCACGCTACCAAGACCTTTCCCAATCACTTCCAGATGCAGAAAGTAGAGCAAAATATAAGTTGTTATTAGAAATATTGACTCCAGTAGTGAAGACCTATCCTTCAGAAATGGGGATTACTTCAGTTAATAATGGCGTTCAAGTACTTGGAGGATACGGTTTCTGTTCTGATTATATTTTACAACAATATTTAAGAGATATTCGAATATCGGCCATTTATGAAGGGACTACTGGTATACAGTCTCAGGATCTTTTGGGAAGAAAAATTACCATGGAAAATGGTAAAGCACTACAACTACTTTCTGAGGAAATTACCAATTCTATCAAAGATAGTATGGCACACGAATCTTTGCGACCATTGGCAGAAAAATTAGCTAGCAAACTAGAACTTACTCAAAAAGTGCTACAATCCCTGATGGGTTATGCAATGAAAGGTGATTATCAACGCTTCTTAGCAGATGCTACCCCTTTTATGGAGTTTTTCAGTACCATTGTGATGGCTTGGCAGTGGTTAGATATTGGTCGTGAAGCACAAAAGGCAATGATATCTGGTAGAACTAATTTTAGTGCCGAATTCTATGAAAATAAGATTCATGCTATGCAATTTTATTTTAAATACGAACTTCCAAAAACAACAGGAATTTCAGAAATATTGATGGATAAACAAGCATTAACATTGAATACGGAGAAGCAGGTATTTGCTTAATCATGAAATAAAAAGCTGTAGAAAAGCTAAAAGACGATAAAATATATGACGAGTATAAAATCAAAGTTTGATCTCACAGGGAAAGTTGCAATTGTAACAGGTTCTAGTAAAGGCATTGGACTTTCCATTGCCAAAGGACTTGCAGAAAGCGGTGCAAAAGTTGTGATTAGCAGTAGAAAACAAGAGGCTGTTGATGCGGTGGTGAAGGAGTTTAAAGAGGCAGGTTTTGAAGCGATAGGCATCGAATGTCATATTGGTGATACTGTCCAAAGGGAACAATTGATAGCTAAAACAATCGAAGCTTTTGGAAGATTAGATATCTTGGTTAACAATGC
>JBKJLB010000417.1:0-2592 GCA_046597075.1 Pelobium sp. | reverse complement strand
GAGTGGGATAGGGATAGATAGTTTGAAAAATTTCACTCCTGAAACTGGAGTGGTTCGAACTCAAAATATTGATCCAAATGCTAATAAATTAAATTATAGTGATGTAAGGGGTTATCTAACTTATAGTTGGAAAAATGGAAATGTGAGCGTAGGTAAAGATCAGAATTTATGGGGATATGGTGAAAATGGGCGTATCACACTTTCAGATAAAGCACCTTCCTATCCATTTATTAGATTCGATTATCAGCCTTTAAAATGGTTGAAATTTCATTATTTACATGCTTGGCTACAATCAGGATTGATTGATTCAAATGCCACTTATCCAAAAGGTAACGATGTTTATGGCGCTAACAGAGAAATTTATATTTCTAAATATTTAGTTACGCATAGTTTAAATTTTTTGCCAACTAAAGGATTATTGTTAAGCATAGGAGAGTCTATGGTGTATAGCGATAGATTTGATGCCGCCTATTTAATTCCCGTTTTGTTTTTTAAGGCTTATGATCAATATCAAAGTAGGTATAACATCAATACGGGATCTAATGGTCAGTTCTTTTTTCAGGCAAGCTCTCGTAACCATATTAAAAACACGCATTTATATGGGACCCTATTTATTGATGAAATTCGAACTTCTGAGATTTTTAATTCAGCCAAAAGTAGAAACCAATTGGGTTTTAATATTGGTGGAAGTATTACGGATGTTTTTGTGCCTTATCTTACGCTTGGGGCAGAGTATACTCGTATCAATCCATTCGTTTACAACAACATCATTCCTGCACAAACCTATCAAAATCAAAATTATGATTTAGGAGATTGGATGGGTAGTAATGCTGATAGATTGTTGGCATACGTTAAGTACACACCAATAGCAAGATTAAAAACATCAATAACCCTGCAAAAAGTGAGAAAAGGAGATGAGGGGACTATTGAACAACAATATTTAGCCGAACCGCAGCCACCATTCCTATTTAATTTGCAAAGAACTCAAACCGCATTTACATTCAGTACCAGTTACGAATGGATCAATAATCTTTATCTTTCTGCCCAGATAAGAACCTTTAATAATAAAACTTTTGCAAATCCATCCAATACTAAAAATTCCCAATTTCAATTTAGTATTAGTTATGGTTTGTAATGTATAACTTTGTATTCTTGGAAATTGAAACATATGCGTTATAAATATATATTATACACCATCTTCTGCCTCATTATCTTTTCTAATCAGCTTACAGCTCAAACTATTAGCTTAGAAAATCCTCAAAGTATAAAAGTAGATGATTTGAGTGACGATCAAATTTTAATGCTTTATCAAAGATTACAAAGTAGTGGTGTTTCTGAAGAGACCGCTTATCAATTGATGCAACAAAAAGGCTTGCCTTTAATTGAGGTTGAAAAACTAAAAAAAAGAATCGCATTAATTAAGTCCGGAGCAATAAGTGGTGGTAGATTACCTGCTAAAATTAAACCTGATAGCATCAATTATTCCCGACAAGAGCTAGATATTCCACTCACGACTTTTAGTAATACACCCTCCCAAGTCTATGGCTTATCTTATTTTAGTAATTCAAAATTAAGTTTTCAACCAGATTTAAGAATTGCCACTCCTGAAGGCTACGTAGTTGGACCTGATGATGAATTAATCATTCTCTTAACAGGCTTGAATGAATCCTCCTTAAAATCAAAAGTAACGCCTGAAGGAAATATTCAAATCCCTTATGTAGGTTTAATTAGCGTTGGGGGCTTAACCATTGAACAAGCGAGATCGCAAATAAAGATGAAGATGCAAAAATTCTATCCAGCGCTTTCATCGGGTCAAACAAAATTAAATATAACATTGGGCAATATTAGAAGCATCAGGGTCACCATCATTGGCGAAGTCAAACAACCAGGCACCTATACTTTATCTTCACTCTCCACCATGTTTAATGCACTTTATCAAACTGGTGGTCCTACAGAGAATGGTTCACTAAGAAATATTGAGTTGATTAGAGGTAATAAGGTAGTGAAGACTGTTGATATGTATTCATTTTTACAGAAGGGTTTGTTAAATGATAATGTTAGTTTGCAAGACCAAGACGTGATTAGAATTCCATTTTATCAAAAGAGAGTGATTCTAAGTGGAGAAGTAAAAATGCCAGCAGCTTATGAACTCAAGCAAGGCGAAACGATTTCAGACCTGATTCAATATGCCGGTGGATTTGGTCCAGATGCTTATCAACAGATGGCGAAAGTTTTTCAGAAAGGTAAAACGGAGCAATTAGTTAAGAATGTTCCGGATAATATTTATGAAAACTACGTTCCTCAAAACGCAGATTCAGTAGTTATTGGTAGGATATTAGATCGTTATGCTAACCGTGTGAGCATTTACGGAGCAGTTTATCGTCCTGGTATTTTTGAATTAAAGGAAGGTTTAACATTAAAAGGATTGATTCAAGACGCAAGCGGATTAAAAGACAATGCATTATTGAATAGGGGTTATATTAATAGGATTAAGCCCGATTTAACCAAACAAACTGTTTCATTTGATTTGGCAGATATGATGTCTGGAAAAGCAGCAGATTTAGTTCTTCAGAGAGAAGATCAAGTTTTTAT
>JBKJLB010000347.1:0-5228 GCA_046597075.1 Pelobium sp. | reverse complement strand
CAAGACTAGGTAGCCCAACTGCAGCAAACTTTCAACAGTTATCTACGCTTCAGTTACAAGATGGTTCTTATTTAAGATTAAAGACCGTTACTTTAGGATATAACTTCCCTACAAGTTTAATGACCAAATCAAAAGTTTTTAAATCAGCTAGAGTTTATGTTTTAGGACAAAACTTGTTTACTGTTAGAAACAAAGACTTTAGAGGACCAGATCCAGAAGTTTCTGCAAACGGTGCTAATAACCAAGTTTCAGGACAAAGTTTCTTTGCTTTACCTCAAGCTAGATCAGTAACCTTCGGTGTTAATTTTGGATTTTAGTAAATCAGTATTAAAATAAGAAAAAATGAAAAGTAATAAATATAAATATATCATCGCTATTGGATTAGC
Source organism: Pelobium sp. (assembly GCA_046597075.1). Taxonomy (GTDB): domain Bacteria; phylum Bacteroidota; class Bacteroidia; order Sphingobacteriales; family Sphingobacteriaceae; genus Pseudopedobacter. Next base: position 4,842 of record JBKJLB010000347.1, on the reverse strand, counting down.
CCTTTCTTTTTCCTCATGTGAGAAGGAACTAGAATTAAATCCTGAGCAATCGCTATCAGGTACAACAGCATTTTCAACCGGAGCGACTGCACAAAGTACTTTGTTAGGAGTTTACAGTACCTTTCAAACTTTAGAACTTTTTGGTTCTGTTCCTCAAATTATTTCTGATTATCAGGCTGATAACGTAAATTTTGTGGGCTCTTTCCCAACCTTTCAGGATATTAACAACTACCTTACTGTGCCTGATAACGGAAGTATCAATACCTTATGGCAAGTGAATTACCGAGGTATCTTAAGAGCAAATAAAGTGATTGCTAAAGTTCCAGGTGTTACGGATGTTTCTTTTTCGGATGCAAAGAAAAAGCAATATGTTGCAGAAGCTAAATTTTTAAGAGCTTTGGCTTATTTTCAAATGGCTAACTTGTTCTCTCAACCATTCCAAGTATCAGGTGGAACTAATCTTTCTGTTCCTTTAAATTTAGAGTCTTTTGAAGGAGACATTACATTTCCTAAAAGAGCTACTTTAAATGAAGTGCATGCACAAGTTAAGAAGGATTTGTTGGAGGCATTGCCAGATTTACCAGCATCTTATTCTACACCAGAAGAAAACCGTGGTAGAGCGACAAAAGGTGCAGCAAACGCATTATTAAGTAGATTAGCGCTTTACAGAGACGAGCTACCGGATGCAATAACATATAGCAGAGCAGTAATTGCGAGTCCTAATTATGCTTTAGCAGCTGATTACTCTTTTTATGATGGTAATACCAGCGAAGATGTTTTCAGTATTCAAAACTCAGCTACTGATAACGGTAGAACTGGATCAGGTGGTTGGTCATCATTTTATAACGCAACTGCAAGAGGTGGAAGAGGGGATTGTCCTTTTTCTGCAAACTTAATTGCAGCATATAATGATGAACCAACTGACAAAAGATTTGCTTTAAAAAGACCAGGTATTGATGCTGGTGGAAATTCTTCATTCTTTACTCTTAAGTTCCCTGATGCGACTTCAAGTACTGATAATTCACCAGTAATTAGAATCACTGAGGTTTATTTAAATCTTGCTGAAGCATTAGCAAAGTCAGCTGTTGCACCTAGTGCAGAAGCAACTACAATTGTCAATAACTTAAGATCAAGAGCCGGTTTACCTGCTAAAGTTTTTGTTACAAAACAAGCTTTGATTGATCAAATTTTAATTGAAAGAAGAAAAGAATTGGCTTTTGAAGGTCATAGAAGAATGGATTTATTGAGAAACAAATTACCATTAAGAGTAGGTTTCGCAAAAGGTGCTTATGGCGCTGATTTAACTATACTTCCAATTCCTACTAGAGAATTAGATATTAATCCTAGTTTAGTTCAAAATCCAGGGTAAAACTAAAAAATAGTTATTCTTATAAAAAAAAACCTCTTTAGCAATTGCTAAAGAGGTTTTTTATGCAATAAAATTGAGCTTAGTTTTCTCTTTTAATCAATAAATCGGCGAAAGCCAATAACGTGATTTTATTATCCGATGGAATGTTAATGCTATTAAAAGCGATGATGGCTTTATCGGCATAAGATAACATGATGTTCTCAGATAATTTTTTTATTCCTAAATTATCATAAATAGCTCTAACGGCCTTCACTTTTTCTTCCGCATCAAAATGGCTTAAGTTTAGCCAATGATTTAAGGATTTGGCACTTTCTCCATCTGCTAGTTCTAAAGCTTTAATCAATAAAAATGTCTTTTTGTTAGAGATGATGTCGCCACCTACTTGTTTACCAAATTTTTCAGGGTCGCCGTAAACATCCAAAATATCATCTTGCAATTGAAAAGCAATCCCTAAATTTTCACCAAATTCATAAAGTAACTGTGCGTCTTTTTCAGATGCGTTTCCTATTAAGGCACCAATTTTTAAAGCTCCACCCACTAAAACAGCTGTCTTTAAACGAATCATTTTAATATATTCTGGAATACTGACTTCGGTTCTGCGCTCGAAATTCATATCAATTTGCTGCCCTTCGCATACACCAACCGCCGTTTGATTAAATATTTCTAAAACCGGAGAAAGAATTTCAGGCTTCACCTGAATCATCATCTTATAGGCTTTTACAAACATCACATCTCCAGAAAGAATGGCAACCGCTTCATTCCATTTTGCATGAACCGTAGGCTGACCACGTCTTAAAGGCGCTTTATCCATGATATCATCATGCATTAATGTGAAATTATGGAAAAGTTCAACCGCTAAAGCTGGGGCAAGGGCCTCCTGTATATCTCCGCCAAATAAATCTGTAGCCATTAAAACCAAGGCAGGTCTTAATCTTTTACCGCCCAGCGACATCAGATAGGAGATAGGTTCGTATAATTCTTTAGGTTCTGCCGGGTAAGTAGTTTCCTTAACCGCCTGATCTATAATTTGTTGAAGTTCTTTTATGGTGTGCATTATTTTTATTTAGTCCATTGTCAAGGGTCTATTGACCATGGACAATGGTCTATTCTATTACTAAACTAAAATCTATTTGTCTTTTGCCTAAATCAACTCTTTTTACTTTAATATTTACTTCATCACCCAGTTGGTATTTCCGCTTTTTACGTTGGCCAACGATGCAATAGTTTTTTTCATCCAAAGTATAAAAATCATCAGATATATCTCGTAAGCGAATCATTCCCTCACATTTATTTTCTTCAATCTCTACATACATTCCCCATTCTGTCACGCCAGAGATGATTCCTGCATAAATATTTCCAATATTGTCTTGTAGGTATTCGGCTTGTTTATATTTGATAGAGGCTCTTTCTGCATCAGCTGCTTTTTTCTCCATTTGTGATGCGTGTTGACACATTTTCTCATAATGATCGGCATTTACATTATCGCCATCGTTCAAGTAATGTTCTAATAAACGATGCACCATTACATCAGGGTAACGACGAATAGGAGAAGTGAAGTGTGTATAAAAATCGAAAGCCAAACCATAATGACTGCTGCTTTTTGTGGTATAGATAGCCTTCGCCATAGAACGGATGGCCAAAGAAGTCAATACATTTTGTTCCTTAGTACCTTCTACATCTGCCATTAATTTGTTTAATGATCTGGCAGTATCTCTATCAGATTTTGTAGATATTTTATGTCCAAATTTTAAAGCAAATTCAGCAAAGTTTTTTAAGCTTTCGGGCTTTGGCGAGTCGTGAGCTCGGTAAACGAAAGTATATTTATGCTTTCCTTTTCCTTTTTTAGCAATAAATTCGGCTACTTTTCTGTTGGCCAAAAGCATATAATCTTCAATTAACTTATGGGCATCTTTACGTTCTTTCACATAAACACCCACAGGTTTTCCAGTTTCATCTAATTTGAATTTCACTTCTGTAGATTCAAAACTAATGGCACCATGCTTAAATTTACGATCACGTAATTGATAAGCCAGCTCATTGAGCTTCAAAATTTCATCAACATATTCACCAGCTTTATTCTCGATAATTTCTTGCACTTCTTCATATGCAAATCTTCTGTCGGAGTAAATGACTGTTTTACCAAACCATTCATTAATCACATTGGCTTGTTCATCCATTTCGAAAACTGCCGAAAAGCATAATTTTTCTTCTTTTGGGCGTAAGGAGCATAATCCGTTAGAAAGATTTTCGGGCAACATCGGGATCACCCTATCTACCAAATAAACAGAAGTTCCACGGTCGTAAGCTTCCTTGTCTAAAGCGGTATCCGTAATCAGGTAATGAGAAACATCGGCAATGTGAACGCCAATTTCGTAATTGCCATTGGCTAATTTTTCAAAAGAAATGGCATCGTCAAAATCTTTTGCATCAAACGGGTCGATGGTAAAAGTTAAGGTCTTTCTGAAATCTCTTCGCTTGGCAATTTCTGCTTGAGTAATTTCTACAGAGATGGCTTGTGCTTCTTTTTCTACTTCTTCTGGGAATGTTAAAGGAAAGCCGTATTCCGCCAATATGGCGTTCATTTCTGTGTTATTTTCTCCTTGTTTACCAAGGATACTTTTGATAATTCCTACTGGATTTTTTGCACCAGCAGGCCAATCTACTATTCTGGCTAATGCCTTTACGCCATTTCTGGCACCATTCAAATCCTCTAAAGGAATGAAAATATCATGGAGCATTTTACGGTCATCCGGAATAAAAAAAGCAAAGTGTTGTGAGAGTTTTACAATACCAGTGAACTCCATTTTAGCTCTTTCTGTGATATCCACTACTTCACCTTCTTTCCGTTTTCCCTTGCTGCTTTCATATACATGCAGCTTCACTTTGTCGCCATGTAATGCGGTACGTAACTTACGCGGACCTATATAAATGTCTTTCTCAAATTCATCATCTGGAATTAAAAATGCAGATCCATCATTGGCCATGGAGATTTTCCCGGTCATAAATGCTTTTACTTCATGCATTTGATATTTTCCCTTGCTGGTCTCTAAAAATTTTCCATTGATGGTTTCGTCTTCTAAAATCTCCAAAATGGTGGCTCTTGAAGCTGGATCAATGATATTTAGCTTTGTGGCTACCTGACGATAGTTTAAAGGTTTATTACCTGATGCTTCAAAAACATTAGATATGAGTTCTAATAAGACTTGTTTAACAGGGTTTCCTTGATGATTTGACATGCTAATTGTGATATTTAATATTTAAGCTCAAAATAGAGATTATGTTTCTAAAAATCCTCATTTAACAATTCTTTAATAGGATTATCATGATTTGGATATTTTATATATTGATTTTTAAGTTTTAGAGGGTTATGGACTATTTTGAAATCTCAATAAAGCCTTTCTTTTATTGTTAATTCTAATCATCATGGTTTTTGATACTCGGCAAAATCCTAAAAAAAAGGAGTTTGGTTTTAG
>JBKJLB010000272.1:0-7052 GCA_046597075.1 Pelobium sp. | reverse complement strand
GCAGTTGACAACAATTGCTGCTTTTTTGTATCCACAAAATCTTCGGGCTGGCCAAAGTAATTTCCCGAACGGGCTTTTACTTCTATGAAAATGATGCTTTTATTATGGTAGGCAATTAAATCGACTTCTGCTTTTCCAAAAGTCCAATTTTCATCTAAAATCTCATATCCTTTATCTTCCAAAAAAGCTTTGGCAATTGCTTCCGCTTTTTTTCCATCATCATTATGGGTCGCCATTTATTTAGTGATTACTGCCCCCAAGTAATTAGAAATATACTTTTCTACTTCCTTCAGTTCGAGGTATTCTTTCATCAAAATCATCACATTATCGCCGTCTTTCTCTTCCTGAATTTGTTTTTGCTTAGCGCTGATGATGGTATTAATCTTTTTCTTTTTGAGATGAAAAATAGCGCCCATTACTGTTCCCTTTAATTTTTCGGTTTCATTGGGGACCGTAATATTGTGCATATTATACCAATTTTCACTCAGCTGATACGGTGTAGATATCATAGAAACCGCCATACTGGCAATTTCGGCATCCGAATGTTGGATAAAATCTTTTTCTTTTGGCATGTATCCATTCTCTAACTCATCATGATAATATTGAATCACTTTTGAATAAAGCGGATTGCTAAAAGTAACATCACTTAAATTGGTGATGATATATGGCCCTATAAAAGTATCCGTCATTTCTTCCCAATGCACCAGCTGGTCACCATAGGTGAGTAACACACGGATAATATCTCGCTCCTGAAATTCATCAGTTTGGGTAGGAAATTTTTCATTTAAGATTTCTTCAAACTCTGCTGGAATAGGTTCTTCTTGTTGCTTTTGAAAATTTTGATTATCCCTTTTTGCTTTCGAAAGCCTCATTTTATTGAGTTCTGAAATCAGGATGCGTTCTTCCATTTGTAGCAGGTTACTACATTCTCTAAGAAATACAGAAGCTTTAATGGCATCCGGAATTTTTGCAATACTTTCTACTACATCTCTAATAACACCTGCTTTTTTAATTGGGTCGTTGCCGGCATCCTGTAAAAGAATTTCCGTTTTATAGAAGATAAAATCTTTTTGATTTTTCTCTACATGGGTTTTAAAAGCCGAAGCACCTAATTGTTGGATATACGAATCAGGGTCATGCCCATCTGGAAAAAGAACCACTTTTACATCCAAACCTTCTTCCAAGATCATATCTAAACCACGGAGAGAGGCTTTAATCCCAGCAGCATCACCATCATATAAAATGGTTACACTTTTGGTAAATCTGCCAATTAATCTAATCTGCTCTACCGTTAAAGAAGTCCCAGATGATGCCACTACATTTTCTACCCCTGCTTGTTGTACAGAAAGTACATCCGCGTATCCCTCTACCAAATAGCAATTGTCAAAATCTCGAATGGCTTTTTTTGCTTGAAACAAACCATACAACACATTCGACTTATGGTAAATATCACTCTCAGGCGAGTTTACATATTTAGGTACTGCTTTATCTGTCTTTAAAGTACGTCCACCGAAACCAATTACGCGGCCAGTGAAATTATGTATCGGAAACATCACCCGTCCGCGAAAGCGGTCGTAAATACGTCCCTGATCATTTTTAATAACCAAACCCACATCTTCTAAAAAACTTTGCTGGTAACCATCGGCAACAGCGCCATCTAATAAAGCACTCCAGTCATCAGGCGAATAGCCTAACTCAAATTTCTTGATGATATCTTCTCTAAAACCTCGTTCTTTAAAATAGCTTAAGCCAATGGTTTTACCTTCATCAGTGTTCCACATTTTATCAACAAAAAACTTTGTCGCATAATTAGAAACAATGTATAAGCTTTCCCGTCTATCCTGCTCTTCTTTAAACTCTGGCGTTACTTCAGTTTCCTCAACCTCAATATTGTACTTATTGGCAATATATTTTAAGGCTTCTGGGTACGAGTACTTTTCATGTTCCATAATAAAGCGAACAGAATCACCTCCCTTACCACATCCAAAACACTTGAAGATTCCTTTTGAAGGCGACACATGAAAAGACGGAGTTTTCTCGTTATGAAAAGGACAAATCCCAATCATGCTGGTCCCTCGCTTTTTCAAATGCACAAAATCCCCAACTACTTCTTCTACTAAAGCGGTTTCTAAAATTTTATCTACGGTTTCTTTCTTAATCATTATGGGATAACAAATTTGCAGAAAATAAAACGGAGCGCAAAGGAATGTTGAAATGTAAGCAAAAATTAGGGCGTAAAAAAAGCTGCAACCTTTTGGATTGCAGCTTTCTGAAACATTATTTTAATTCAAATTACCAACCAGGATTTTGTTGAGTGCTAATTGTTACGTTAGCATCAATTTCTGCCTGAGGAATTGGCCAATTCCATTCTTTAGCTGGTGCAGCTAAATTTAATACTGTAGAGGTTAAAGCTCTTTCAGTTCTTGCAATTATTCTAGAAGTTCTCTTTAAATCAAACCATCTATGACCTTCTGCAACTAATTCTTTTCTTCTTTCTAATTGGATAGCATCTAATAAAGCTGACCCTGTTAAAATAGCAGGCGTATATCCAATAATTCTAGCTGCTCTTAAATCATTCAAATCTGCTAAACCTTGCACTTCTTTAGCAGCACCTTGTCTAGCTCTTGCTTCAGCTCTAATTAAGTACATTTCACCTGTCCTTAAAACTTTCCAGTTTACCAAATTATCTAAAGATGTACCTCTCCCTATAAATTTATTAAGTATTCTTCTGGGTGTGCCATTTGCAGAGTTTCTAGTGGCAAAGTATGGAGCAAATCTTACATCATTTACTTGATCATAAGTTGCTTCTAAAGCTGCCGTTGGTCTAAATCTATTACGATTGTTAGCAGCTAAATGCGCACCAGCAGATGGAGAACCTTCACCCGCATTAAATGCAACTGTCCATAATACTTCAGCCTGAGATGCATCCTTCCAAATGTTAGGGAAATTAGCTCTTGATGCTAGTGGAACTGCATTAATCACCAGTGTTGCGTAACTCTCAGCCTTATCGTATTCTTTAGAATATAAATACATCCTAGCTAATAAACCTCTAATTGCAGTAACATCTAAATTTGATTTATTTGTGGCTGTATTTATACCAGTTACAGATGCTAATGCTGTTTCTGCAGCCAACATATCCACAAAAATTTTATCCCAAGTAGCTTTTACAGTTAAACGGGCTGGCTTAAGCTCAATATCAACATCTGTAACATAAGGAACTCCTAATTTTGAGGAATTTCTATCGTATTCTTCGCCCCAAAAACGTAGTAAATCAAAATGCACCATTGCTCTAATTGCCAAAGCCTGACCTTTTATTCTATTTACTCTGGCAGCATCAGCTGAAGCTAAAGCATCGATACCTCTTAAAGTTAAATTAGCTTGAGAAATAACTGAAAAAGCAGCTATCCAAGCCACATCAATATCATTTTCTGCTGGGTTATAAACCCAATTGGTTTGTGGTTGCCAATTTGCTAAATCCTCTCCTGTTTGTACTAAATTATCTGTCATCATATCTGGCAGAATAGCCCATGTACTGGTAGTTTGACCACCACTACCAAAATAACCAGTTTGCCTGAATAAAGAGTATGCTCCTGTTAGTGAGAATTGGTAATCATCCAAATTCTTAAAAATCTTTGCTCCATCTTTCTGAAAGATTGGTTCCACCTCAATAACGTCACTACAAGCAGTGAACATCAATACGCTAGTGAAAGCACAAATCGTGAATATCTTATTAAATTTCATATTTTATATTTTAATTATTCAATAATTCTATTTGTTAACTAAAGACCAAAGTTTAATCCAAAAGTGAAGGTTCTTAATGCTGGATATTGAGCTCCATTATTTACACCTCCAGCAATTTCTGGATCGTACCCTTGGAAACTATGCCAAGTGTAGATATTTTGACCTTGCACAAATATTTTTGCATTTGAGATTTTCACCTTCTCCAATAATTTGTTTGGGATCTGATAAGAGAAAGTTGCATTTCTTAATCTTAAGAAATCACCAGACTCAACAAATCTAGTTGTACCTGATCTGTACACATCATCAAACTTTGGTACATCTGTAATATCACGTGGATTTCTCCATTCTCTTAAGTTATCAATAGCTAAATTATCAAAATAATAAGAAGGGTTAATTACGTTATTCTTGTCATTATTGAATATCTTATTTCCATTAACAAAACTAAAGAACGCATTTAACTCAAAGCCTTTGAAGCTTAACGCTGAGCCAAAACCACCAAAATAAGGAACTTGAGTTTGCCCTACAATTACTCTATCTGCAGCACTAAAAACTTCTGTAATACTTCCATCAAGCTTACGGTATTGTTGCTTACCATTAGCAGGATTAACTCCAGCTGTAGGAACAACAAATAGTGAATTGATAGATTCTCCGATTCTATTAATAGTTATACCACCAATAATTTCTTTTTGAGTGCCAACTAAACTTTTGATCTTGTTTTCATTATAGGTTAAACTTGCATTTACACTCCATTTAAAACTTTTAAGCTTTAAAACATCAGCGTTTAATGAAACTTCAACTCCGCTATTTTCTAACTCACCAATATTTGAAGTTAATGAACTATTACCAGTTGTTCTTGATAATTGTCTGTTTAAGAACAAATCACTAGTAAGAGAATTATAGTATTCAACCGTTCCGCTAACTCTTCCTTTAAATGTAGAAAACTCAATACCGGTGTTAAAAGTTGTTTTTCTCTCCCATTGCAATTCTGGGTTTGCTAACTGAGTTTGTTGTAAACCACCTACACCATTATAAACTGCTCTTCCATATAACTCTCTAGATTGGAAGTTACCAATACCATTTTGATTACCTGCAGAACCATAACTTACTTTAAACTTTAACTCATCTAGGAATTTATCTTTTAATCCAGACATAAAGCCTTCGTCAGAAACTATCCAGCTAGCTCCAATCGAAGCGAAATTAGCATACTTTTTATTGGCACCAAATCTAGAAGAACCATCTCTACGAACTGATCCTTGTAAGAAATATTTACCTTTATAACCATAATTAGCATTAGCAAAATATGATAGTAATGCATTCACGCCTCCATTACCGCCTACTGCAGGTATAAAATTATTTGTTGAATTACCTGGTGTGATACCCGCTTCGTTTTCAAATGCACCACCTAAACCATAACCTGTAAATTGGAAGTTTGCACTATTAGTTTTAATAATTTCATTTAGTAATGAAACTGACAGGGTATGATCTTTTGCAAAAGTGGTAGCGTAGTTTACAGATGAAGTACTAGTATATCTGAAATAACGATCTGTGCCTCTAGAGAAACTACCTCTATTTCCTAATTGGCCTCTACCTATTTGTGTAGTAGGGTCTGTAAATTGAGAAGTTTCATTATTTCTAAAATCACCGCCTATACTAGTTCTTACACTTAATCCTTTTAAGAAAGGAATATTGTAACCTACATATGCACTACCTACTCCTTTTATTTGCTTTCTATCTCTTGAGTTTTCAAGCAATTCTTGCAAACCATGTGGTTGACCAGAAGCAATTACAGTGTAATTACCAGATGCATCGTAAACTGGCTCATATGGGTTAGCCCAACGAGCAGCGTTTAATGGTGTTGCAATACCTGTGTTGTTTTCGTCAGTATTTGTAAATAATGAATATCCAAATGAAGAAGTTAAACCAAAGTTGAAATTACCTGCTTTACTATCAATATTTGCTCTACCTGTTGTACGTTTTAAACCTGTTGCTTCTAGAGTACCTGTTTGATCAAAATAAGATCCTGACAAGAAGAAAGTAGTCTTATCATTTCCTCCAGATGCACTTAATGCATGAGATTGAGTTTTACCTGTTCTGTATAAAACATCTTCCCAATTAGTTTCTATTGCCCTTAAAGCTGTTAGTTCAGCAGGTGTCCAACCGTAAGGATTTCCATTTGCAACTTCATAATCTAATTTTTGATTTGAATTCATCAAAATCAGCTTACTGGCTGGTAAGTTTGACTGTCCAAACTGAGCGTCATAACTTAATTTAGTTGCTCCTGATTTACCCTTCTTTGTTGTGATAACTATAACCCCGTTAGAACCTCTTGATCCATATTGAGATGTTGAAATAGCGTCTTTTAAAACTGCTATACTTTCAAAATCACTAGAGTTTAATGCAGAGAAATCATTTGCTGTAATTTCAACTCCATCAACAATGTATAATGGGGCTGTACTTCCCAAAATAGAACCTGAACCTCTAATCAAGATGTTTGCAGCTGCACCTGGTTGTCCAGAATTCGATTGAACCAAAATACCTGGAGCTTTACCCTGCAAAGCCTGATCAAAAGAAGCGATCGGAACTTGAGCAAACTCTTTACTACTAATTGTAGAAATTGATCCTGCGATTTCTCGTTTGTTTTGTGTACCGTAACCAGTTACAATAACTTCAGAAAGTAATTTTTGATCTTCTGTTAACTGAACATTAGTTGTGGCATTAGCCGAAGCTTCTTTGGTTAAAAAACCAATGTAGGTGAAAACTAAAGTTTTTGCTGTTTGTGGAACAGACAAACTAAAGTTACCATTGGCATCTGTTTGTGTACTTACCGAGGTGCTGCCTTTAACTGCAACACTTACACCTGGCAACGGCAATCCATCCGCTGCACTTGTTACTTTCCCGGTTACAGTTCTGTTTTGTGCAAACGCCACTGTTACCATGAAAAAGCACATTAATAAATAGCTTAGTAATACTCTTTTCATATAAATTTGTTTTGGTTAAAGTATGAAGATAAAAAGAAGTTTATAATTCTAGAAAAAAACTGTTTTTTTAGGGATATATCCAAATAAAATAACAAAAAAATTACAATTCTCTAATCCAAAATTAGCAGAATTTGGTTTTTCTCAACTTTATCACCTTCTTTTATATGAATCTTCTTGATTATAATATCAGCTGGCGCTTTTATCATATTTTCCATCTTCATGGCTTCTAAAATCAAAAGGTTATCTCCTTTTTTTAGTTCTTCTCCTTCTTTTGCAATTATTTTAAGAACCAAGCCAAGCATTGGCGCATTTATATCTTTTATTTTACTCTAA
>JBKJLB010000250.1:0-2822 GCA_046597075.1 Pelobium sp. | reverse complement strand
CTATTCCATTGTTTTATTATCGGGTTTGGATTTTCCAAAATCTTTATAGTACCTGCAACAACATCGTCAACGTATGTAAAATCTCTTTTCATTTTTCCGTTGTTGAAGACTTGGATTGGCTTATCATTTGAGATAGCATCCGCAAACAGAAAACAAGCCATATCGGGTCTTCCCCATGGCCCATAAACAGTGAAAAAACGAAGGCCTGTGGTTGGTATATTATATAGATAACTATAAGAATGGGCCATCAGTTCATTTGCCTTTTTTGTAGCAGCGTATAATGAAGCAGGATGGTTGGTATTATGTTTTGTCGAAAAAGGTATTTGCTCGTTTAATCCATAAACACTGGAAGAACTGGCATAAATAAGATGTTTTATTTGATGATGACGGCATGCTTCCAGAACATTAACAAACCCAACAATATTTGATTGTACATAAGCGTCAGGATTAATTGTAGAATACCTAACACCAGCCTGGGCGGCCAGGTTGATAACCACATCAAACTTCTTTCGCCTGAAAATCGTCATTAACTCTTTCTTATCTTCAAGATTCAACTTAATAAATTGGTAGCGTTCATACTTGCTGCTTTGTGTTTCTTTATTCCAATCCACTTCAGATTGTTCAATGCCACTTTCAGATAAACGGCTGTATTTTATAGTAATATCATAATAATCATTTATGTTATCTATACCGACTACCTCATGCCCCTTTTTTAAGAGTGCAACAGTCAGATGAAAGCCAATAAAACCGGCACTGCCTGTAACCAATATTTTCATGTATTAACTCTTGGAACTTTGAAATGAAATGAAGTTTATTTAAAAGAATACTTATTCGTAATCCCCTCATTTTCTATATACCTTTCGATGAATATGACTGTGAATTTTGTTGATACATTGCAACCGGTGTCCTTTTTCTTTTCAACACTTCAAGATTGGACTTCGCAACTTCCACAACCAGCGAATATCGAAGCGAATGAAGAAATACTTTTACCCGATCTTTATTTATATCTAAAATGTTGCCTTTATATTCCATGAATGGACCGTTTACAATCCGGACTTCATCATTTAAACCTACACCCATCTCTTCGACCCAAACATTCATGTATTCATTTAAAAATTCTCGTATAATTTCTATTTCCTCATTTCTTATCTCCGCAGGCTTATTTAACCAGTGAACGAACTTTATAATACCTTCAGTTTCCTTAACCGCAATCATTTCATCTTTACTTACTCGTACAAAAACGTAGCTTTTAAACAAAGGTTCGTAAACTGTTTTTTTACGATCACTCCACTGTCGTAATATTCGATTAAGAGGGCAATAAACTTCTATGCTTTTTTTATCTAATAAAGCGGCTACTTTTTTCTCCCAACGCGGTTTGGTGTAGACTGCATACCACTTTTTTTCAGTTAACATGTGAAAATATTTGTACCCTAATAATTTTATGTAAGACTTCGTCCATCTCAGTTACATCTGTAACTACAGTAATTAGAAAAATCTTAAAAAGAATTGAAAACTCGTTTATTCAACAGAATCAGGATCAGTACAAAAAGGCATTATAACTCTAAATCAACTTTGTGTTACTTTCCTCCCTGATAATCTTTCGCCCCATACATTTTGCTACTTCCATATCCATACCCAAAGCCATACCCGTTCTTTAAAAATCCTCTTGACTTAATACCATTAAAAACAATAAATACATTCTTAAGTGCATTTATCTTCTGGCTTTTTTGCATAGACTCCAACATCGCTTTTTTTGTATAACCGTGCCTTATAACAAACAGAATAGCGTCACAATATTCAGATACCAGAAAAGCATCAATAATAGGGTCAACCGGTGCGGTATCCATTATTACGTAGTCGAAATTGCTTTCCAGATAACTAAACAGTGGGGCGAAATCTTTCTTCAGAAGCAATTCGGTAGGATTCGTTTTTGAAACTCCGGCTGGGATAACATAAAGCGTTTGATTATCAGTTGGATATATAATATCATACAAAGAAAGTTCACCATCTTCAAAATATTCTGCAAGTCCATTACTACCTGCCAATTGATACAATCCTGAAGTTTTAGGATTGCGAAAATCAAAATCGACTAACGCGACTTTTTTTCCTGATTGTGCCAGGCTTAAAGCGAGATTATTACTAATAAAACTTTTTCCTTCAGATGCGCTGCCCGATGTAACTAATATTTTTTTATATTTTGATAATTTACCATTTAAACCAATACCAAATCTCAATTGATGAAACTGTTCAATATATCCAAGTTGCTTTTGATTATTTATATCTAAAAAGAGGGGTTGCTTACCTTGTATTCTGGTTATTTCTGCAACAATCGGAAGACTAGTTATACTCTCTATATCTGATCGAAACATTATTTTGTTAGTTAATGACTCTTTACTATTAACAAATAAGAAGCCTATAATAAATGCAACAACAATTGCAGATAAAAAAACAAAAGCTTTTTTGGGACTCACCGGAGTAAAACCAGCATTTGCATGGTATATTGTTTTGCTGGTTGTTACCATTGCTGCATAGGCTAATTCCGACTCCTCTCTCTTTTGCAGTAGAAAAGCATAAGCATCGTTTTTAATTGCCTGCTGACGGCTGATATCCAAAAGTTGCTTTTCTTTTTGAGGAATAGACTGAAGCATGGAAACAAATTTGCCTGTGCCATCGCTAAGACTACTTTTTCCAGCAAGAAGACTTTCTTTTTGATTTTTGATATTCTCTAAAATAGTAGGCCGCATGTTATCTATTTCGTTTTGCAACGAATACATAGTGGGGTTTCCCTCAGGAATTGTTTTCTTCAAACGCTCGTATGGGAT
>JBKJLB010000185.1:0-7136 GCA_046597075.1 Pelobium sp. | reverse complement strand
TTAACCTCACCATATTCATCGTTTTCTATCAACATTGTCACTATTTAACTGCCAATTAAACCACTTGCGCCAAGTACTATTGATTTTTTCTTACTCATTTACAGGTGTTTATGCTACAAAGTTAACAAATATTAATTTGATATATAAAATAAATGTTTAAACACGTATATTTGAATCAAAATAAATTAATTATGAAAACTATTTTTCATCCCGCATCAGAAAGGGGTTTTGCTAGTCGTGGCTGGTTAAAAAGTTATCACTCTTTTAGTTTTAGTCAATACCATGATCCAGAAAAAATGAATTTTGGGTTGTTGAGAGTTTTAAATGACGATTTTGTTGAACAAGGAATGGGTTTTGGCACTCATGGCCATGACAATATGGAAATTGTAAGTATTCCGTTAGAGGGTGCTTTAAAACACAATGACAGTACGGGTAGAGAAGCCGTAATTCAATCAGGAGATGTGCAAATTATGTCGGCAGGATCAGGAATTCAGCATTCAGAGCATAACAACTCGAAATCAGACCCCGTAAAATTCTTACAAATTTGGGTTTTCCCAAAGGAGGCTAACATTACCCCAAGGTACGAGCAAAAATCCTTTACAGAGGATGAAAAGAAAAACAACTTTTTAACCGTCGTTTCCCCAGAAAAGGACGCAAAAAACATTTGGATCAATCAAGATGCGTATTTTTCATTAGGGAATTTGGATGCTGATAAAGAGTTTGCTTATCAACTGCATGGAAAAAACAATGGTGTTTATATATTCCTTTTAGATGGAAAAATAAATGCTGGTGATAAAGAATTAAATAATAGAGATGCGATTGGTATTTATGAAGTTGAAGAGGTAAGAATAAACACGAAAGTAGATTCTAAAGTATTGGTAATTGAAGTTCCGATGGGTTAGTTTGCTATTAAGCAAAATATTTGAAGCCGACAAGTGTTGTTCTTGTTGGCTTTTTTATGTTTGATGCAATGGTTTGGCTAAAATAAACTGGGGTGAAGCGATATCTTTTTATGTTGTGGGAATGGAATGGGATAAAAAACTTAGCAAAACACCAGAAACGGGCTGCCATGAATGATGGATTTTGCTTTTCTAATGATTGAAGTCTCTTTTATTAAGATAAGTATCTTCTTTTTGTGTCATTAAATCTTTATCTTTTTTAGATTTATCGGTATATCCTAGAAGGTGAAGAGTTCCGTGTATAATTACACGATGAAGCTCATTTATAAAAGTGGTTTTAAAAGTTTTCGAGTTTTCTTTAACACGATCAATGCTGATAAATATATCTCCAGATATTGTATAATCTATTTCTCTATTATCGAATGTAATAATATCTGTGAAAGTATCGTGATTTAGATATTGTTGATTGATTTTTAATAGGTATTCGTCTGAGCAGAAGATGAAATTCAGCTCTTCAAGCTGATAATTTTCTGCTTCAATGGTTTTATTAATCCATAACCTTAAACTAGTTAAATACTTAGGCTTAAAATTGGTTTCTTCTGAAAAGAAATAGATGGCGGGTTTAGGCATTTATAATTTAAAATGCAGTTCTACTTCGTTACCAAGCGTGTTGTATATACATTGGTCTGCCAGTTTTTTCATAATAAATACGCCTCTTCCCGTAAGCTTTTCAAGGTTTTCTGGATCGGTTGGGTCAGGAATGTTGGAAAAATTAAAACCTTCACCTTCATCAGCAATAGTGAAAACTAACCTTTTGTTATTGATGATTTCGAGGTTAATAAAAACCGTTTTACTATTATTTTGCTTGTTGCCATGATAAATGGCATTAGTTATGGCTTCGTTTAAACAAGTCATTA
Organism: Pelobium sp.; assembly: GCA_046597075.1. Classification (GTDB taxonomy): domain Bacteria; phylum Bacteroidota; class Bacteroidia; order Sphingobacteriales; family Sphingobacteriaceae; genus Pseudopedobacter. The sequence continues at coordinate 5,320 of JBKJLB010000185.1, read as the reverse complement.
AATTTGCATAAACATCGTCTCCAATGTTTAAGTTTTCAACCAACTCATCTACAAAGTTTTCTAGAGTAGCGACACTTTCGCTGTTTGAAGGCAATTGAAGCGAATATAATTCATTTTCCATAGTATTGGTAAAATTACTCATTTTAGCTCTCCTGTGTTAATTTTTCTAAAATAATCACTAATTCTCGATTTATAAAAATAATTTAAACTTGGAGGTACTGTTTTTAATTGCTCAACTTCCTTTGCTTTAAGCTTTTGATACTCCTGTAAAATTAAATTATAATCTGGCGCAAAATTCTTTGCTGTTTTACTCTCTCTCTGGTTATCCTGTTCACGCTCTCTTTCAGCTTTTTCAGCTTCTAATAGTCGCGTTTGAATTTGTTGTTGACGAATCATAGATTCCTGAGTGATGCGTTTGTTTACGAGATCAGTCTCAGTTTGTTCCATTTCTTTCATCATTTTTTCCATATCACCAATTTTCCCCTGCCCATCTTTATTTAATTTATTGTTTATCTCTTGTAACGCTTGCCTAATCATTTGCTGTTGTTGTGCCATTTTAGCCATTTGTTCACTCATTTGTGAGGATCCCTTTTGCCCAGGTTTAAGACCTTGTTGCTCCATTTCCTGTTTTGCTTTTTGCATATTTTTATTCAGCTGTTTCTGCATTTCCGAAAGTTGTGATAAACCTGGTTGAGGTTTTCCTTTTCCACCAGATTGAGCGTTTTTCATCGCATTTTGCAGTTGTTGTAAAGCTTCACTCAGCATTAAAGCTAAATTATTGATGGATGTTAAAGCGAATTGTTGATTTCGAGTGGCTTCGGCTATTTTTCGATCTGATAGATAATCTAAACTCTCGGTAATTTGTTGGTTAATGTTTTGTATTTCTTTATTGACTGTTGATTCTATTTGGGGCACTTTTTTACTTAAACTAAATAAACTGTCTTCAACCATTTTTAAGTTGTCTTTGATTTCTCGTTGTTTTTGGCCAAGAGTAATAAATGAAGGATCGTTGATGTCAGTTTTTTTGATATCAACCATAATCTTTTCTTGATCAAAGGATGATTTTAATAGATTTTGTAGAATCTGACGTAGCTCCTGTATATTTACCTTGTTTTCTGTTGATTGGCTACTTTGCATCATTTGTTGCATTTTTTGCCCCATTTGTTGCATTTTTTGAGCAGCATTTTGCTGAGATTGAGACGCTTTCTGAGATTTATTTTGCTCTAAGCTCTGCTCCGCATCATCCATTTGTTGCTGTATATCTTTTTGATCTTCCTGTGGGTTTTGGAAATTTTCTGGTTGATCTAGCGCTTGGTTTTTTTCGTCAACTTCTTTTAAATCCTTTTTTATTTCTAAGAATTCTTTCTCTAGCGCTTGCTGCTTTTGGTTGATATCTTTTGAATCGTTTTTTTTATCCTCACTTTCTTTGCTCAGTTCATCTTGTTTTTTAGCTAAATCATCTAGCTTATCTATAGCGTCGTTTAGTTTTTGCTCAACCTCTAATTTTTTATAAAGCTCTAAAATTCTATCTAGTTCTTTTTGTAACGATTTATTGTCTTTTTGCATCTGCTGAAGCTGATCTTGGGTTAATTCTTTTTGATTTTCCTCCATCAATTTCTGCAAATTTTCTAAAAGCTTTTTTGTTTTTTCGTCTAGCACATTGTTAAATAAATCCTGAATTTGCTTTTGTTTTTCTAACAATTCTTTTTCATCTGGCTGTAATTCTTTACGCTCAAAAAGGTTTTGTTTGCTTTCTTTTTGGATGTCTTTTATTAAATTTTGCAGTTTCTTTTGCTGATCTAATAATTGATCTATTTGCTTTTTTTGCTCATAACCCAAACTTTTTTCATCCAACAAATTTTGAGTCAATTTTTTAGCCTGTATTTGGATTTTTTCGGCTTGTTTCATGGCCGATTGCATTTTTTGCTTTATACTGTTTGAGGTTTCTTCGATATTTTTCAAAGCCTCCTCTTTTGTTGCTAATTGATAAACTTGAGTTGCAGAGCGAGTGTGTTTTGGACCGGTAACACCATCATTATCTGCTATATCAAAGTAATATGATATTTCTTCCCCTGGCTGGACGCCAACATTTTTTAATTCCCATAAATAAAAGAAATTGCTCTGCGATTTACCTTTATCAAAATTTACTGGGACAGAAAAACTTTTCCCTTTTCGTTGATTGTTATCAGATTTTAAAATTTGATAATGGAAGTTTAATGCACTTAAACCATAGTCATCATTGGCTTTACCAATAAAATAAATGACCCTAGCATTTGCCGAATCGGCTTTTGTATTTACTTCTATTTTGGGGTATTCATCGGCAATTACATTTAAATGATAAGAGGTAGAATCCTCTCCACTTAAATCATCATTTTTTAAAAAAAACGAATAAAGAGCATTTTTTAGAATCCTTGCGGAATGGCTAAATTTATTCTCTTTGTCTAATTTTAATGGAGTAATTTGATTATTCAATCTAAAATCAAATGACGAAACATATTCTGTATTGAAATTCCATTTCATCACCGTACCTGTTGGCACTGTTAAATCTCCTGGGTTTTCAAAAATTTGTGAAGTTTTGTTCAAATATGATGGGTAAATTAATTGAACGCTATAACTCAGTAAAGAGGGTTTATTTTTAACTTGAAGTTGGTATTCATCAGAAGAAAAGTCACCCGAAAGAAGTCTGAATTTTTTACTTTTTTGAAGATTTTTAAATGAATAACTAAAGTTGATGATATCTTTTTTATCTAATTTAAAGGTGTTAACTCCATCTTCAATATAAATATCTTGAGGGATTTGATCCCCAGTCATTTTCACTCTCAAAATAAAATCATCCCCCTGAACAGCCTCTAATTTGCTGTTTAAAACTTCAAAGTTAAAAGGTGATTTTTTCTTGTAAAAAGTGTTGTGATTGATAAATCGACTGGTTCCGTCAGTTAAAATTGTTGGAGCGGCAAAAGCTAAAACTATTACGGTAGCTAACGGAATTAAAGCGTAGCGTAAATATTTTTTATTTTCACTAATTTTTACTGCCGAAACAAAAGGGATTGGTTTAAAGGATTTGATGCGTTGTGCAATACTTGCTTCAATCAGGTTTTTTTGTATTGGATTTTCTGAAGCCTGTTTCTGAAGTTGTAAGGTGTTTAATAGCTTGTCGTTGATTTCTGGAAAATGAAATCCTATAATTTCTGATGCTTTTTCATGACTAATTACTTTACCCAATTTTAAATAATTGATTAAATGTCTTAGAACTAGAAACCAAGCTAAAACGGCTTGGGTAATCAGAAATGTGAAGAATAAGATTGTTTTGGTGGTTGGACTGAAGTAGCCATAATACTCAGAAACGATAGCGAAAAGATAGCTTACTAAAAAAAGACCTGAAAGCCAAATGCCTCCTCTAACAACTTTATTCAGATAATATTTTCTGATAAAGTCATCTATTTTTTTAATGAGTTGTAGGTAGCCTTGGTTCATGTTTAAAACATAAACTTAATTAAACGGATTGATATTGTGTTTAATGATTGATTTATTAACAAAAAAAGCCGTCAGACAGACGGCTTTCCCTTTTTTAACTTAACCTAAACAAATTTATATGAAACATCCTTTCGGATTTCTTACACCACAAAAGTAAAGTTGTTTTATTAGGCTAATGTTAATTAGACATGAAATAATCAAATTCTTTTAAGAGTTAAACACACTCCCAAACGGTATCTAAAAACCAATTTTTATTATCTGTAAATTTTTTAATCGGCTTAAAGCCAGATGAAAGTGCAATATGGTCAGTTTCTTCGGGGCTATATTTTTGGGAGATTTCCATAAAAATATACTCGTTTTCTTTGAAATCAATAAAATCGGCTTCGCCTATTCTTACGGTTTGGTCTTTTAAACTGATGAGGTAACTTTTACAAGCGCCAGATGCTGGGTCGTACATGGGGTAATGTTCAAATTGATTTATATCAAAATCAGCATCCAGTTCTCTATTAATTCTTTTCAACAAATTAAGGTTAAAATCTTTGGTATAACCTTGAGCATCATTATAAGCCGCTCTAATAATTTTAGGATTCTTTTTTAAATCGAATCCAATTAAAACCAAATCTCCTTTTTGAAGGTGGCTTCTCCAATCTTTACAAAATTGCTCAGCTTCTTTAATAGGGATGTTTCCAATATTTGAGCCCAAGAAAAGCACAACTTTTCTATTAGAAGATGATTTTGCCGCTTTTTCTAGCATGTGAAAATACTCGCCATTTAATCCCATTATTTTTAGACCTGGGATTTTTTTTGGCATTTCTTCTTCTAAATGAGCAACCATGCTTTTAGAAATATCTATAGGGCAATAGGTGAAGTTAACCTTGTCTTTAACCAACTGTTTCAATAAAAAACTTGATTTTGTAGCATCGCCAGCGCCCATTTCAATTAAATCGAAATCATTAAAACCATTTTTTAAAGTGGTTGCTAATGATTCTGTTTGTTGGCTAAATATTTCCATCTCGCATTGGGTTGGATAATATTCTTCACAAGCCATAATTTGTTGAAAAAGCTTGTCTCCAGCTTCATCGTAAAAATATTTTGAGCTCAGGTGTTTTGGCGAATCTTTCAATCCCGCCAAAACCTCCTTTAAAAATTTGTTCATAAGGACAACTTATTTTGCAAGACGAATACCATTATAATGCCAACGCAGCTGCGGGTGAAAAAAATTGCGATAAGTTATTCGTTGGTGATTTGATGAGGTGGCAATAGAAGCTCCTCGTAACACCTTTTGGTTCACCATAAACTTTCCGTTGTACTCACCCAAAGCCCCGGGAGCTTTAGAAAATCCAGGATAGGGCAAATATGCACTTTCTGTCCATTCCCAAAGTTTACCCCAATTTAATTCTTGGGCGGCAATTTCCCATTCAAACTCGGTAGGTAAGCGCATCCCTTTCCAAGCCGCAAAGGCAGCGGCTTCGTAATAGCTGATATGAGTAACTGGTTCTTCTAAATCAATCGGCTTTAAGCCTGATAAACCATATTTGAGCCATTTACCTTCGATTTGATGCCAGTATAAAGGAGCCGCGATTTGATGATTTTTAACCCAATCCCAAGCTTCTGCATGCCAATGCCTAAAATCTTGATATGCACCATCATTGATAAACTCTAAATACTCTTTGTTGGTTACTAAAGCCGTAGAAATTTCAAAATTATTTAAATAAACTTTGTGAACGCCTAATTCATTATCAAAACAGAAATCGTTGTTTTGATGACCAATTTCATATAAACCAGCAGTTATTTTCAGCCAATCTTGTTTTTCTGGCAATAATTTTTGCCAATGAAAATATTGAGC
>JBKJLB010000070.1:0-7466 GCA_046597075.1 Pelobium sp. | reverse complement strand
GGTAATAAAACCTTATTAATTACATGAGTAATACCATTGCTAGAAACCACATCAGCTATTGTAACCGTAGCATCACCTACCATTACTACACCATCTTTAATAGTAACTTTTAGTTTGCTTCCTTCAACAGTTGTTAATTCCATTCCATCAGTTAAATCAGCTGCTTTTAATGCACCTGCAACAACATGATAAGTTAAAACTTTAGTTAAATCACCTTTCATCTCTGGCTTCAACAAATTATCTACAGTTCCGGCTGGTAAAGCGGTAAAAGCTTCATTTGTTGGTGCAAAAACTGTGAACGGACCAGCACCACTTAAAGTTTCTACTAAACCAGCTGCTTTAACTGCTGCTACTAGAGTAGTATGATCAGTTGAACCAATTGCATTTTCAACAATGTTTTTAGAAGGAACCATCATTGCTCCACCTACCATTACACCTTCTTCCATAGAAGAATCCATTGCCATACTGTCCATTGAAGATGAATCTGAACCTTCTTCAGCAGTTTTGTTAGAGTTACAAGCTGTAATAGTTAATCCCATTACAGATACCAGCATTAAAATTTTAATAAATGATTTTTTCATGATTTTTTTAGTTTATTTAATATGTAACGAAATATGATAGTAAATGGTTTTCCAAAATTTAATTTATTTTCTTTTATTTTAATTTTAGTTAAACATTTTTAACCAATTTAGGGTTTAATTAACATGGAAAATTTTCAGTATTATAATCCAACAAAAATATTATTCGGTAAAGATGTAGTTGATCAACTATGCAATGAAGCCGAATTGTATGGGAACAAAGCATTAATTATCATTGGACAAGGATCGGTAAAAAGAAACGGTCTATATGCAAGAGTTCTTTCTTTATTAAATATTTGTGGAATGCACCATGTTACTTATGAAGGAATTAAATCTAATCCGATAATTCAAGATGCCGAGGAAGCTACTAAACTAGCAAAAGCTGAGAATGTTGATATGATTATTGCTATCGGAGGAGGTTCTGTTATTGATACTGCAAAAGCAGTGTCTATGGGTTTTTTTGTTGATCACCCCGTTTGGGATTTTTATCTTCAAAAATCAGCTCGACCAACTCAAGCGCTTCCGTTAATTAATATACTAACCTTAGCCGCCACCGGAACAGAAATGAATTCGGCAACTGTTCTTCAAGACGATGCTTCAGGAATGAAAAAAGGCTACAGCGCACCCTGTCTTTTTCCAAAAGTTTCATTTTTAGACCCATCTTATACCCTCTCAGTACCTTTAAATTATACTGCTTATGGCATAGCCGATTTAATTTCACATTCTTTAGAACAATTTTTTGGCAAAGGAGATTCGCCTTTATCCGATTTGTACACCGCTTCGGTAATTAAGTTAGCTATTGAATATGGAGAAAAGCTAATGAATGAGCCTAACAATTTTGAGTACCGTTCGCAAATTATGTGGTTAGCTACCAATGCTTTAAACGGGACTTTAAAAGCTGGAAAAAACTCTGGTGATTGGGGCGTTCATGGACTAGAACACACTTTGAGCGTTTTATATGATATACCACATGGAGCCGGACTTTCTATTGTTTACCCTGCTTGGCTAAAATTTCATCAACCTAAAATTAATAATAAATTAGCTTTTTTAGCCAAAGAAGCTTTTGGTGTGGCTGAGAAGGATGAGGATAAAGCTGCGGGAATTTTTATTGAAGAGTTAGAAAAATTCTTCAAAACATTAAATACTCCTACTCGATTACAAGAAGCTGAAATATTAAAATCCGACGTTAAGAAAATTATTGACAACTTTAAATTAAACAAAGTTTCAGGTTCGGTTTATTCACTAGATGAAAAATCTTATGATGGAATTTTAGACTTGATGTGGTCTTAATCAATTTAGTTCAATATTAAATTTAAGTAGTTCTCCACAACTATTTTTTATCCTCCAATATTTTTGGATATTTAGCAAAACATGAAAGTTTCTGCAAATGCCCTTAAATGGGCTATTAGATTTTATCCTCCACTTTTTTTTCAAAGAATTTGGGTGAAAAGTTTTTCAAATGATTTCAGAAGTGTGGAAGTGAAAATAAATAAAAGCATTTTCAATACTAATTATAACAAATCTATTTTTGGTGGAACAATTTTTTCTGCTACAGACCCATTCTACGCCTTGTTATTTGATCAAATTTTTAAATTAAAAGGTTATAAAACTCGCGTTTGGCTTAAGAGTGCAAATATTCAGTATTTAAAACCAGGCCATGGGAACTTATACTTCAAAATTACAATACCAGAGGATGAAGTAAACGATGCTGAACGAACTTTAAAAGCTGATGGGAAATTCATCAAATCTTTTCCAATTGATATTTTTAATGGTGACGGAGTATTGTGCGCTCATGTGGATAATGAAATATATGTTAGAAATCTTTACCATGGCGAAAGTCACACTATTGCCTATTAATTATGAAGGCAAAAGTATGGATAAACGATGAAGCGTATTTGGATAAAGGTTTTCTTATATCAACTGATAAAAGCAAATTAGACCATGATTTTATCTATAATTTTTTAGCGAATCAGTCTTATTGGGCAAAAGATATTCCTAAAAAAAAACTAGAAATAGCCATAGAAGAGTCTATTTGTTTTGGGGTTTATCATCAACATATACAGATTGGTTTTGCCAGAGTAATTAGTGATAAAAGCACATTTGCTTATCTTGCTGATGTTTTTATCATTGATGAATATCGAAAAAAGGGATTGTCTAAATGGTTAATGCAAACCATTTTGGCATATGCCGATTTTAAATCATTAAGAAGATGGACATTAGCAACTGCAGATGCACATGAACTTTACAAAAAGTTTGGTTTCGAGCCATTGAATTCACCAGACAGGTGGATGCAAATTTTTACACCTTATCAAAAAACAAAATAACGAACCGAATGAAAGCGCATCAGATAAAGCAAATGATTTGGGGTGGTGAAAGTGTTATCCTCGATTTTAAAAAGACCATCACTTCTTGTAATAAAATTGCCAAAAGAATGGTTTCTTTCGCCAACAACAAAGGTGGTAAGTTATTTATTGGTGTGGCTGATGACGGAACTATAAAAGGCGTGAAATCTGAAGACGAAGAACGTTTTATGATAGACAAAGCAGCAACTTTCTTTGTTAAACCCATGTTAGAACCTTTGTTCGAAGAGGTTTATGTTGATGATAAAATAGTTTTAGTAGTAGATATTCCCGAAAGTGATATCAAACCTCATTATGCTTTGGGTGAGGACCAAAAATGGTGGGCTTACATAAGAGTAAAAGATAAAAGTGTTTTAGCCAGTAAAATTGTTTTAGATGTTTTAAAAAGGGAAAATAAAGAGGAAGGGGTTTTAATTGAATATTCTTCTAAAGAAAAAGCACTATTAGAATATTTAGAGCAAAATGAACGCATTACTTTAAAGGAATACACAAAAATGCTTAACCTTTCTAGAAGGCGAGCATCAAGAATATTGGTAACCATGGTTTTATCTGGAGTAGTTAGAGTGCATACCACAGAAAAAGAAGAATTTTATACCGCTAGCTAAAATTATAATAGAATTTCCTTTATTTTGCCATTTGTTTAAACCTTTATGTCTGTTTTTTTATCCAAATACAAACCCTATTATAAGAGCAATTTCTTATTGGCCTATCCAGTTGTGATTTCTCAATTAGGCCACATGATGACCTCTGTTGCAGATAGTGTAATGGTTGGGCAGTTAGGAACAATTCCTTTAGCAGCATGTGCTTTAGGAAATAGCCTTCTTGGTATTTTTATGGTTGCGGGTATTGGACTTTCTCAGGGTGTTACTCCTTTGATTGCTCAAGAAAATGGTAAAAACAATAAAAGTATTTGTGGACTTTTATTAGAGCAAAGCGTACTGATTTGTATTTTTACTGGATTAATTCTTTGCGGATTTGTCAGTATAATTGCTTATAACTTAGATATTCTGCATCAATCTAAAGAAGTTGCAGAGGCAACAAAAAATTACCTTTTAATTATTGGTGCTTCTATTATTCCTTTAATGGTTTTTCAAAGTTTTAGGCAATTTGCCGAAGGATTAGGATACACCCGTCAAGCTATGTTTTTATCTATTGCAGGAAACATTTTAAATATCATTTTCAACTTTTTATTCATATATGGTTGGCTTGGATTTCCTGAATTAGGATTATTTGGCGCTGGTGTAGGAACTTTTATTTCTAGAGTTTTTATGGCTATCGGCATGTGGCTTTTCGTTACCAGATCAGCTTTATTTGTAGATTATATCGAAAAATTTAAAATAAATAGGGCAGATTGGGATAAAATGAGAAGCATCATTAAATTGGGTCTTCCTATAGCAATGCAATACTTTTTTGAAGTCGGTGCCTTTTCTGGAGCCGCTATTATGATTGGTTGGATTGGAGCACAAGAATTGGCGGCTCATCAAATAGCGATAAACTTGGCGGCATTAACTTATATGGGTGCAAGCGGAATAGGAGTTGCTGCAACAATTAAAGCTGGTCATGCTTTTGGAAAAAGAGATTTTAAAGACCTAAGGCTTTCAGCAATTAGTTCTTACCATTTAGTAATAGGTTTTATGTTTATTACTGCTGTTATATTTTTAACCTGTAATCATTTATTACCGGCAGTTTACATTAAAAATGATGAAGTGATTCAAATTGCCGGCGAACTGTTAATAGTAGCAGCATTTTTTCAACTTTCTGATGGAATACAAGTTGTAGGAGCCGGAGTTTTAAGAGGTTTATCTGATGTTAAAATACCAACCATAGTTTCATTAATTGCTTACTGGGTAGTTGGTTTACCTTTAGGCTATTTACTAGGTTTTACATTCGGGTTAGGTCCTTTAGGTATTTGGATATCGCTTTCTTTAAGCCTCACGGTAGTTGCAGCATTACTTTATTTACGTTTCAATAAGCTTAGTAAAGCGCTTCAACTTCAAATAGACTAAAACAAAAACAGCATTTTATTGATTTGATGAAAATGACAAGAGATGAAGCGATTAAAAGTATAAGACCCGATATTCAATTATCAAATCCTGAACAACCATTAGAACAATTTCAAGAAGTTTTGAGACAAGTTTTGAAATTACAAAACGATATTTTATTGAATCTTACTCTTTATTTTTTAGAAAACAAATACAAGGATTATCAAAATAGAGATTTTACCATTAAGGATAACCTACTTTATCAAAGCTTAAAGAAAGACATCCCATTTAAAAAAATGTTGATTGGAACAGTGGTTGGTTTATTCACCAAAGATGAATTAGCTGTTTATCATCAACAAGAGCAGGAAATAAATAAAAGGTTAGTTGAGTTTATTTACAAAAGACTAGTATCCCAAATTGGGACAGCTTAATTCTTTATTTCTGTTTTACCATTACACCATTTAGCATTAAAGTAGTACCTCCCATTGCGTCGATATTATAGACTTGTTGGCTTCCCTCTGTAAACTCTTTTTGAGCAAAAACTTTAAACTCTTCTAATTTTTTAGTTTCCTCATTGAAACAGTAAACCCTCTCTCCTAGCTTAATATCACTGATTTTCTTATCCCCAGCATCGGTATGCATTGGATGATTTGGTGTTGCTTCAATTATTTTAGATTGTAAAAATATCTCATTCCCATTTACTTTATCAGCAATTAAAATGAGCTGAGTGATAGCATAATCTTTTGCTTCGTGAATTTGCAGACCTTTCACTTTCACTACTTCAGATTGTTTTGTATCAGGATTCACGCTAATGATTTCGTCTCCAGCTTTAATATCCTTCAACTCTTTGGTTAATCCATTAGCCATACTCACTAATTGATCTCCAGGGAAACAAATATCATTACCATAAGTGGCATGCTCATCTTTTATTTCTTTACCGCCATTCATGTTTTTGAATTGCTGAAAAGCCAATTCACGTGATAGAACATAAGACAGCTTTAATACAAAATTAGCTTCAACTTTATCTATGGCATGGATATCCTCAAAATATTTTTCCCAAACTTTACCATCTGCAGTAAAATTTGGAACTAACGCTTTATAAATTTTCCCTTTCTCGTTAGTGTAAAAAACCATTAAACCCAATTCTTGCATTCCTTCTTTTGCAACTAACTTATATAAGTCGATACGTTTCTTCTGACCATCGTCACCAGTTATAAAGATTGGTTTTTTACTTTCATATCTATCTAATATATAAGCATTTTCAAATTTTACGTAAGTATCATTGTCTAAATCAGCTACTGAAAATGATTTAGCTTTTTGAAATTCATCCATCGTAATTGGACGAGGATTTACCTGAGAAAATACTTGATTGGCAAAAAATAAAACAATTACAAAAGTTAATAAACGCATACAATAAAGTTGAATTGAAAATAAATCAGTTTAAAATTAGAAATAAAAAAATTAAGAAATCTCTTTGAAAGCCGCAGCAAATATTTTCATTTCATCCATAGTCCCAATACTTACACGACAATAATCTTTACCCTGATGAACCCAATTTCGAACACTTACCCCTCTTTTCATCATTTCCATTACAAACTTTTCTCCTTCCATTTTAATAGGAAACATCACAAAATTGGCCGAAGATGGAATAAAAGTATAACCTTCTGCCTTTAAAGTTTGATAAAGATAATCTCTAGATGCAAATGTCTTTGCCTTAGCTTCGTCTAAAAACTCCCTATCCTGATAAGAAGCAATAGCGGCCATTAATGAAGTTGCAGATATCGACATTGGCCCGTTGGTATACCTACTTAATGTTTCTATCATTTCTGGTTGAGCAATAGCATAACCTACTCTTAAACCAGCAAAACCATATAATTTAGAAAAAGTACGAGCTACTATCACATTTTGACTTTTCTTTATAGATGATATCAGCGTCATTTCTTGTGGATTTTCTAGGTAATCAATATATGCTTCATCAACAAAAACTGGAACTTTTGCAGAAACTCGCTCAACGAAAGCCTTCAACTTTGCAGCATCTAAAACCGTTGCTGTTGGATTATTTGGATTGCAGATATAAACTAATTTGGTATCTGCATTAATTTTTTGCTCCATAGCATCCAAATCTAATTTATACTCATTGGTTAAAGGTACCATTACAATCTCGGCTCCATAATCTTCAGCAGTATCAGGTAAATCAGCATAACTGGTGTCTCCAGTAATAATATTTCCTCCGTTCTTTGTAAAATGAATAGCAGCAGCCATTAAAATTGGACTTGATCCAGAACTTAATATAATTTGATCGGGGTTTACACCTTCAAATTCAGCAATTTTATCAACTAGTTCTGAAAAATGAAAAAATGGATATTGGTAACTTTTATCCATTGCGTCCACAATTGCTTTTTTAGCTTTCGCAGATGGACCAAAAGGATTTTCATTTGCTGATAAACGAGCCTTTATATCTGGTGGCAGATTTTGCAAAATAGATCGATCAGATTCGAAAAATACTTTTTTAGAAGTCGACTTTGCTGTTTTCACTTTAGCAAAAG
>JBKJLB010000332.1:0-4251 GCA_046597075.1 Pelobium sp. | reverse complement strand
CTTTTGCTCGCGAATATGGAGGTTTATTAGATAACCGTTCGTTTGGAGGAGCGCAGGTTTCTCGAACTTTTTATGCTCGTGGTCAAACCGGACAACAACTATTATTAGGAGCATATTCAGCGCTAAATCGTCAAATCAATCAGGGTACAGTTAAAATGTACACCAGATCTGAAATGCTGGATGTAGTTGTTGTTGATGGAAAAGCCCAAGGTATTGTTACCAGAAACTTAGTGAATGGTGAAATAGAAACTCATGCTGGTCATGCTGTTTTATTGTGTACTGGTGGTTATGGTAACGTATTTTATTTATCAACTAACGCAATGGGTTCTAATGTTACTGCTGCATGGAGAGCACATAAGCGTGGTGCTTACATGGCAAACCCTTGCTACACACAAATTCACCCAACTTGTATTCCAGTTTCTGGCGATCATCAATCTAAGCTTACGCTGATGTCTGAATCTTTAAGAAATGACGGTAGAGTTTGGGTTCCTAAAACCAAAGAAACATCAGAACGCTTACGAAAAGGAGAAATCAAAGCGAAAGATATCAAAGAGGATGATAGAGATTATTTCTTAGAGCGTAAATATCCATCTTTTGGTAACCTAGTTCCTCGTGATGTAGCATCAAGAAATGCTAAAGAAGTTTGTGATGAAGGAAGAGGCGTAGGAAAAACAGGTTTAGCTGTTTATTTAGATTTTGCCGATTCTATCAAAAGATTAGGTCAGCCAGCTGTTGCAGCTCGTTACGGAAACCTGTTTGATATGTATCAGCAAATTACTGATGAAAATCCTTATGAATCACCAATGAGAATTTACCCAGCGGTACATTATACCATGGGCGGTCTTTGGGTTGATTATAATTTAATGACATCAATACCAGGTTTATATGCATTAGGAGAGGCTAACTTTTCTGATCACGGTGCAAATCGCTTAGGCGCCTCAGCATTAATGCAGGGATTAGCAGATGGTTATTTTGTAATTCCTTATACTGTTGGAGATTACCTAGCCAACATTGGTCCTGCGCCAATAGATGCAAATCGTCCTGAATTTAAGAAAACTAAAGAGCAAGTTGAAGAACGTATCAATAAGTTATTGGCGTTAAGAGGAAACAAAACTGTAGATGAGTACCACAGAGATTTAGGTAAAATTATGTGGGAGTACTGCGGAATGTCTCGTGATGCTGTTGGTTTAGTGAAAGCTAAAGGAATGATACAAGCTTTAAAAGTAGATTTCTGGAAAAATGCAATTGTTTTAGGTGATAATGAAGAAGTGAACCAATCTTTGGAAAAGGCAGGAAGAGTTGCGGATTTTATCGAATTAGGAGAGCTAATGATTGATGACGCTTTAAACAGAGACGAATCTTGTGGAGGACACTTTAGAGAAGAATATCAAACACCAGAAGGCGAAGCTTTAAGAAATGATGACGAGTTCGCCTACGTTGCTGCTTGGGAATATAAAGGAGAAGATGTTCCGGAAGAGCTACACAAAGAAGATCTTGAATTTGAAAATGTTAAATTAACACAAAGAAGTTATAAATAGTAGAAAGTCAAAAGTAGAAAGTAGAAAGATTTTATTTGTCTCTATACTCAATACTTAGTACTCAATACTCAATAGTTAAAAAAATGAGTGGACACATGAACTTGACGTTGAAAGTATGGCGTCAAAAAAATAGCACTGCAGCTGGAAAATTCGTGACGTATAAAGCCGATGAAATTTCGCCTGATATGTCATTTTTAGAAATGTTGGATGTTGTGAACGAGGGTTTGGTAAAAAAGAAAGAAGAGCCAATCCAGTTTGACCATGATTGCCGCGAGGGAATTTGTGGTATGTGCTCTTTGGTAATTAACGGAGAACCTCACGGTCCAAAAAGAGCAACTACTACCTGTCAGTTGCACATGCGTTCTTTTAAAGATAAAGATACCATCGTAATTGAACCATGGAGAGCAACCGCTTTTCCTGTAGTTAGAGATTTATCTGTAGATCGTTCTGCATTTGATAGAATCCAACAAGCAGGTGGTTATGTTTCTGTAGGAACTGGTGGTGTGCCAGATGCAAACGAAATTGCAATTCCAAAAGTAATTGCTGATGAAGCTTTTAACTCGGCTACTTGTATTGGTTGTGGCGCTTGTGTTGCTGCTTGTAAAAATGCTTCAGCTATGTTATTCGTATCGGCTAAAATCTCTCAGTACGCTATGTTACCTCAGGGTCAGCCAGAGCGTTACCAGAGAGCAGAAGCTATGGTGATGCAAATGGACGAAGAAGGTTTTGGAAGTTGTACCAATACTTATGCTTGTGAGGCACAATGCCCAAAAGAAATTAAGGTTACAAACATTGCAAGAATGAACCGCGATTACTTTACTGCGGAATTTATAAAGGGATAATAAAAAATAATTTTTGTTAATTTCTGAGAGCGCATTTCCTTTTTGGAGATGCGTTTTTGTTTTAAGCATAACTGATAATTGTATTATTTCTATCGCTTTAAGTATTGTTTTTGTTTATTCTGTAACACTTTGTTAGCTTTAGGTTCAATAATTTTAGCAACATGAAGCTTATCAAATCAATTGTAGCATTAATTTTAATTTTTGGAGCTATTTGCTCTTTAAAAGCACAAACTTACAAAGCAGATGAACCATTTGCGCACACCTTTTCTATTGTAGCTCGTGATCCTGCAACAGGCGAAATGGCTGTTGGTGTTCAAAGTCATTGGTTTTCTGTAGGGACTTCGGTTTCTTGGGCCGAGGCTGGTGTTGGAGCAGTAGCTACTCAATCTTTCACCAATAAATCTTTTGGAATACGCGGTTTAGCTTTATTAAAGGAAGGAAAAACCGCACAAGAAGCTTTAGATATTTTATTGAGTGATGATACTGGAAAGGAAGTTCGTCAGGTTGCGATTGTTGACAATAAAGGAAATGTAGCCGTACATACCGGCAGTGGATGTGTACAATTTGCCGGAGATATTAAAGGATATCAATATTCTGTTCAATCGAATATGATGTTAACGGATAAAGTTCCAGGTGCCATGTCAAAAGCATTTGAATCTTCCAAAGGAAAGCCACTAGCTCAGCGAGTAATGGCTGCTTTAAATGCTGGGCAAGCTGCCGGTGGAGATATCCGCGGTAAGCAAAGTGCAGCAATATTGGTAGTCCCCGCAATTTCAAAGAATGAGCCTTGGAACGAGCGTACTGTTGATTTACGTGTAGACGATTCAACCGCTCCGCTACCAGAATTAGAACGCTTGTTGAAAGTTCATGAAGCTTATCAGTTTATGAACGAGGGAGATTTAGCTGTAGAACATAATGACATGAATAAAGCTATGAAATTGTATGGTTCGGCTATGAAAATGTTTCCAAATAATTTAGAAATGCAATACTGGACAGCCGTAACTTTAGCAAATGACAAACAATTAAGCAAAGCTCTGCCGATGTTCAAAAAAGTGTTTGCGGGGAATGGTAACTGGAGAGAGATGACCAAAAGATTGCCAAAAGTAAACCTGTTGACGGTTTCTGCTGTTGAACTAAAGCAAATATTAGCGCAATAAAAAATAATAAAAATCAATAGCCTCTCGAATTTCGTGAGGCTATTTTATTGATTTGCGGCTTCCCATCCAATAATTGCTGTTTTTCTTGTTGGTCCCCATCGATAACCACCAAATTCACCTGTAGATTGAATTACCCGATGGCATGGAATTAAAAATGCGATTGGATTGCTACCAATAGCTGTCCCAACTGCTCTTGAAGCTTTTGGACTTTCAATTTCTTGAGCAATTGTACCGTATGTGCTTAAATTGCCACTAGGTATTTTTAAAAGTGCTTCCCAAACTTTTAATTGAAACGCTGTTCCTTTCAAGTGAAGCTTTAGCCGATTTTTCTCTTCTAAGTTTTTAGAAAAAATAAGGCCTGCTTGCTTGTGATAATCATTTTCTTGCTGTCTCAATTCAGCATTTGAAAAATGCGATTTTAAATTGTTGATTTCTGATGCTCTGTCATCGGCGAAAGCCATGAAACAAATCCCTTTATTAGTTGCTGCAATTAATACTTCACCAAAAGGACTAGCATAAAAGTCAAAATCAATTTTCAAGTTCTCACCCCCGTTCTTATATTCACCTGGAGTCATGCCTTCAATGCTTACAAATAAATCATGTAAACGAGAAGTACCTGATAATCCGGTTTCAAAAGCTACATTAAAAAGCGTATTTTCCTTCATTTTTAATAGTTGCTTCGCATGATTAATACTGATGAATTGAAGGAATTTT
>JBKJLB010000367.1:0-20054 GCA_046597075.1 Pelobium sp. | reverse complement strand
TCAATAGCGATGATTTTCTCGTCTTCTGGATTTACCGAAAACTGTACATTACACCCGCCTGCGAAATTACCAATAGCTCGCATCATTTTAATGGCTTGGTTACGCATATCCTGATAACAACGATCAGAAAGTGTCATTGCTGGAGCTACCGTAATGGAATCCCCAGTGTGGATTCCCATCGGATCAAAATTCTCTATAGAACAAATAATGATGACGTTGTCTTTGTTATCTCTCAATAATTCTAATTCGTATTCTTTCCAGCCTAAAACAGCTTGCTCTACTAAAACTTCGTGTGTTGGAGAAGCTTGTAAACCATGAGAAAGCGCAGCATCAAAATCTTCCTTTTTGTGAACAAAACCCCCTCCGTAACCACCCAACGTATAAGATGGGCGAATTACCAATGGAAAGCCAATTAATTGTGCAGCTTCTTTACCTTCTAAAAAAGAGTTGGCAATTTTTGATGGGGCTACACCTATACCAATTTCTACCATCAACTTTCTAAACTCCTCGCGATTTTCGGTTTTTTCGATGGCTGCGGTATCAACACCAATTATTCTTACGCCAAATTTTTCCCAAACACCTCGCTCTTCTGCTTCAATGGCTAAGTTTAATGCGGTTTGTCCACCCATTGTTGGTAAAACAGCGTCTATTCTACTTAGTGTATCAGAATCTTGGTGGAGTTGTAAAATCTCTTCCAAAGAGGCTACATTAAGGGGCTTCAAATAAACATGATCCGCAATTACCTTATCTGTCATAATGGTAGCTGGATTAGAGTTAATGATAGAAACATCTATTCCCTCTTCCTTTAACGATAAAGAAGCTTGAGAACCGGCATAGTCAAACTCGCAGGCTTGCCCAATAATAATAGGACCTGACCCGATAATTAATACTGATTTAATGGAATTGTCTTTTGGCATGGCGTAATTTTAAGGGGGATTTTTACGCAGTTAATCAAAAATCCCGAATGCTTGTTCGGGATGCAAATATACGGATTGAAAAGGTTTTTTGAAGATTAATTTTGGATTTTATTCTCTTGCTTTCAACAATCTATAATTTATTCATTTTTAAAAATAAATTACTGAGGTAAAGAAAAGAGCTTATTGAGAATAAATAGTTAAGTTTAAAAACCAAGAATTAAACTTAATATGGAAAAATGAAATAATCTTCAAAAGATATTTTATCTATTTATATTACGAAATATGAGGAGAAATAACTTAATAAAAAGATGTTGTTTATAAAATAACAGATGAAACATTAATGAAACCAGTATGAATAATATGGAAGAAAAATTTAAGGTAGTGTATTTGAAAGCTAACCTATATAATAAATCCAGAATTACTTTTAAAGAATAAAACTAGATAAATATCTCTTCAGTAGCTTTCATTTTAAATAAAGATATTATCCTCACTACAATAAACGGAAATAGATGAATTATAGATAATGGAGTAAAAGCAAAAAAAATAGGAAGAATGATTAATATAGATGCAATTAATTAATAATAATAAACTAAACAAAAGTATATGGCTAAATAATAATAACACCCAAAGCAACATCAACGAAATTGGAAAGGTTTTTGCCTCCAACATTGTAAGCGAATCTATAAACTCTGTTGTAAACAATGTAAACCAACCATAATTTTTAGGAGTTCCCTAATAATGAGAATCCTATTAGTAAACACATTAACTTTTCATAATATTATTTTTAATTACATGGGCCCTTTCTAATAGGAGCATTTTGAAATGTCCGTCTATTAGAATTATATTATTAGGTAAATTAACACCAGCTTTTGCCATCCAACTTATAGCTACATCAGTACAATTATTCTCTGCTACGCCTAAATCTTTATAAAAAATTAATTTAACTCAATCATTACTAAATTTTAATCTTTTTTTTGATTAATATAAGTATTTTGAAGTCAATGAATCAATCGGTTTATATTGCAAATCCCATCTTGGATGTTTACTATAATCTTTATAATTCCAAAATTTTAAATAGTTTTTTTATCATTGATGTATAGTCGTGTATCCTTTTTCTTTTCAGGATGTCTATCCAAAAAAGATAGGTATTTACTATTTACATATTCAAATGACCTCCCTTTACTTGGGTCCTCAAACTCTCTATAACTGCCATCGTAGTTGGAATAATACCAATACTCACCAACAAAAATTCTCATAAATGGAACGTAATTGATGAATATGACTAAAGTTATAGAACCAAGTAAAAAGTACCCTTATCTCTTTTTCACTTTTTTGTACCATTATAATTATACAATAATGAGTCAGTAGGTCTGAATGGGAGATTCCATCTTGGATGATCTCCGTAATCATACCAGTTCCAAAATTTTAAATAGTTTTTCTTATCATTTAAGTATAATATTGTGTCTAAACTATTTGGATTTTCCTCTTTAAACGAATTAAATCTTCGCTGTATAAATGCATAATCACGCCCTTTAATATGCATTTCAAACTCTCTAAAAGTCCCTTCACTATTCGAATAATAAAAACTTTCGGAGAAAAATATTCTAAATATGGAAAGGTTAGCCATCATTAATATTATAAAGAATAAGATGATGGTAATTTTAGAAATTCTTTTAAAAACTTTCATGATAATCATTTTAGTTACATTCTCTTTTCGAATTACCTGTTGTTCCCCCATTATCATTAACTCCAATACCTGTTCCCCAAATTCTTTTATAAATTCTTAAATCTTCCCCTAATTGCCCTGGTGTTTTAGAAATAACAGAATTACCACCTGTATTTGGAACATACACATTAGCGGCATCAGCCATTTGTAAAACAAAGTTTGTGCAGTTATTCGTCCAAACGTTATAATTTTGATTATATCCTTTTAACTCCTCCAAAAGATAACTAAAATCACTGTAAGGTATATTAAAAGAGATACTTACATCATAGGAATATTGACTATTGTCAACAAATTTGCTTCCAAATGGCAAAAAACCAGAATAATTATTTTCAGGATAAAAACCAATGTATTGCGTAAAAGAACCTATACTTGTGGTTTTTGTTATGCCTATAAAAGCATGCCCTACATTACCAGCGGATGAAGATGCGGTGCTTCCATTAATTGGTTGGTCTACGTAGACACTAAATTTATAAGAATCATGTAAATCATGAGTAGTGCCAAAGCATTTAATAAACTTTTTTACATCAATTGGAGCATTATCTTGCCCAGGAATATATAAATTTGGTATAGGTGTTGATATAATTTGCGTTATGCCCCCACCGTTTAAACCTGCATAAAGTAAATCTTCTGTAACATTTTGGTTTATTAGGCCCGGATCATTGGGTATCAAAGAAAAATAATAACGAGTTTCACAAGAATAAAGAATACCCGCTTCATATGTACCTTGAGCATTTAAATACGCATAAGTAGACCCTATACAACTAACAGATTGTGTTTTAACGTTGCTATTGATAGACTGATTTGAGGAATTAAGCTTTGGTAATATATTACCAATAATTTTTCCTTGAGCGTAACAATATCCCTGTATTAATTTATAATTGCTATTATAAATCATAATTTTGCCATCATAAATTTTACCATTAATTCCTTTATATTTCCATAAATGATAAATTTCTGGTATGAATTCTAATATGTTTAGAATTAATTTTCCGCTCTTATCCTTATAAAATATTGCTTTTCTAAAACCTAATTTTGTGCCGTTTTCACTTGGCTGCCCCTCAAATTTCCCAATCAAAACATTACCACTGTCTGCCAATGAAGCGTTTTTCCAATCTATTTCTTCTAATAATGATTTAGCATCAAAGATAGATTGATTTTGGGAATTGGTTTTTAAGGATGGTAGATTAATTAAAAAATCTTTTGCTTCTTGGATTTTAATATATGGGGTTGTCTCTGCTTTATTTATTTCAGAAACTTCTTTTTTGCAAGAAAACACAAAAAAACAGAGTACGATTGATAATAGATTTTTTTTCATAGGGTTAACTTTTTTATTTCCACTAAAATAAAATCATACAACCACAACATTTTTGATAAATATCAAAAAATCATTTTTGTCCTCTTATTCTACTTAAAGTTTCTTGAGTTATTCCTAAATAACTGGCAATATGTCCTAAACTAGCTTTTTGAAAAATTTTCGGTTGAAATTGTATTAATATATCATACCGTTGTTTTGCTGTTTGTTTTTTTAAAGCAAAATTTCTTTGTTCGCTAAGCATATAATATTGTTCCGTAATTATTCTACCATGAAAATTAAATTCTGGGAATCTTTGATAAAGTTCTTGTAATTGATGATATGAAAGTTTATAAGTAATCGCATCTTCTAAAAATTCTATTGTCTCAAGAGATGGCGACTGAGTAAAAAAACTGAAAACTGAAATAACTATATCTTCATCACTCATAAACCAATTAGTAACCTCTTTATCTTGTGAGTAATAAAGAGCCCTACATGTCCCTTTCTCTATAAAATAAATATACTTAGAAATATCCCCCTCCTTGAGGATGATTTCTTTCTTGTTCCAGTTTTCCTTCTTTAATTTATTCATGATGTCAAATTCAAGTTCTTTAGATAATGGAGAAATGTTTTTTAGCTTAGCTATCAGATTTTTCATGGCTTGTTTTATCAAGTCTAAAGTATTAAATTCTTCTGGAATAATTTTTGGCTTAATTCTATAAAATAAAAATCATGAAAAGAATATTCACAGCACTTATTGTGTCAACCGTACTTTTAACAAGTTGTTCAACACTTCAATCTATAGTAAAATCAACATTTCCTTATACCTCTACAT
Organism: Pelobium sp.; assembly: GCA_046597075.1. GTDB lineage: Bacteria > Bacteroidota > Bacteroidia > Sphingobacteriales > Sphingobacteriaceae > Pseudopedobacter. The sequence goes on along the minus strand of JBKJLB010000367.1, from coordinate 15,285 downwards.
TGGTCGTACAAGCCTCATCCGAAAGAGGAAGAACGTTTTCTACAATCAGCACCGCTAGTAGTTTAGATCAAATCTTTAGTGGAAGTGGCTCAAATACTAGTCAAATCAGTCAGGTTCGTATGGCATCAGCAAAAATAGAAGCCATTAGCCCATCTAATCAAAATTTAGGCGTTTTTAGATCTGTTAAAATTTATTTAATGGATGGTAACAGTCAGGTTTTAGTAGCATCAAGAAATGATGTTTCTGCCACTTCTGGACGTTCTCTAGTCCTAGACATTGAAAACAGCAGATTTTTAGATGAATACGTAAAAAGCGGAAGTGTTAGAGTGAGAATGGAATATGTTCTTCAAAGCAATTTGAATGTTGATTTAAGCGTAAAAGCAAGCCTTGGTTTTAATACAAGCCCCGCAACTAATTAAAAGAAAATCTTTAATATTTTGATTAATTATAGGGCCATTTAGAAATTTCTAACTGGCTTTTTAATGCATTTCCATTTCATTATAAAACATTATTTTGCAAACCTAATCAAAATAAATTTTGAAGGAATTTATAGCTATCGTCAGCGAACAATTTTTAGCCATCACTTGGATAGAGTGGTTCGGTACCATCATTGGTGCATTATGTGTTTATTTGGCGGCTAAAGAAAATATCCTCAACTGGCCATTTGCTATTTTAAGTGTGGTTGCCTACATCTATATTTTTTATAACGCTAAACTTTATGGCGATACCATTTTGCAGTTTTATTTTTTAGGAACCTCTATTTATGGCTGGTATTATTGGAGCTATGGGAAATCAAGTAGCCTAAAATCTGAACGACCCGTAAGTTCATTAGTGAAAAAAGACTGGTTGATGATCATAACAATTCAACTTGTTTTTAGCGTAATAATTGGAGTTTTATTGGATAAGTACACAGATACTGATGTTCCTTTTGTTGATTCTTTTTGTACGGTAATGAGTTTTATTGCTCAGTACTTAATGACAAGGAAAAAATTAGAAAACTGGTTGCTGTGGATTTTTGTAGATATTATTTACATTCCTTTATACATTCATAAAAATCTTTTAGCTACTTCTGTATTATACTTTGTATTCCTTTTTATTGCGCTACAAGGATATATAGAATGGAAAAAGACTTTAAAAAAGCAGCTCATCCATGGATAAAAAAACAATAAAAATTGCTGTTGTTGGGCCAGAATCTACGGGGAAATCTACCATAGCATCCGCTTTAGCGAAACATTACAAAACCGTTTGGGTTCCTGAATATGCAAGGTATTACTGTGAGGGCTTAACAGCACCATGCACCATGCAAGACGAACTGAATATGTTTTACGGGCAGTTGGCCTTAGAGAAATCGATGGAAACTGTTGCTCAAAACAATTTGTTAATTTGCGATACAACCTTTTTAACAGTAAAAATTTGGAGCGATTACCAATTAGGCGAAACGCCACAAGCGGTTTTAGATGCTTTAAAAGTTTACACTTATGATTGCTACATCCTTCTGAAAAACGATATCCCTTGGCAAGAAGATCCATTGAGGGATTTTAAAGATATGGGAGATTATTTTATGGGTGTTTGGCGCAAAGAATTAACGGCATTAAACGCTCATTTTGTGGAAGTTGGAGGAACGGTCAACCGGTTAGAAAATGCCATTTCTGCCGTTGACACATTTTTATCTTCAAAAAATTTGTAATATTTTGTGTGAAAGTGGCACTAACCTTAAGTTAACATTGAAAAATTATCTTTAAACATTTTACTAACTGTCAACTATCAAAACAATAAATAAATGAAATTAAATTACCTAGCATCCACAGCGGCAATTGCAATTTTAATTGCAGCATGTAGCCCAAAAACAACAGTTCAACAAGCTGGCATAGCAAGCAAACCAATGTCTAAAACACTCCCTACGGATAGCAGTGTAGTGATTGGAAAACTTGCAAATGGGTTAACTTATTACATTAGAAAGAATATTGAACCAAAGAATAGAGCCGAGCTTTATTTGGTAAACAAAGTGGGTTCTATTGTAGAAACCGACGCACAACAAGGTCTGGCTCACTTTACCGAGCACATGGCTTTTAACGGAACTCGTGATTTCCCTAAAAACGAATTGGTAAGCTATTTACAGAAAGCAGGAGTACGTTTTGGTGCAGATTTAAATGCTTATACCGGATTTAATCAAACCGTTTATCAATTACCATTACCAACAGATAGCACTGCACTTTTTGAAAACGGCTTTGATATTTTATCGAATTGGGCTGGTTACGTAACCTTTGACAACAATGAAATTGACCAAGAGCGTGGCGTGATTGTAGAGGAAGACCGTCAACGCGGTAAAAATGCACAAGAAAGAATGAGCAAGCAACTGCTTCCCGTTTTATTAGCTAATTCAAAGTATGCAAAAAGATTACCTATCGGGATTGTGGATACACTTAAGAGTTTCAAATACGAAACCTTAAAGCAATATTACAAAGATTGGTACCGCCCAAATTTACAAGCGATAATTGCAGTTGGTGATTTTGATGTTGCTAGGGTAGAAAAATTGATTAAAGACCATTTCGCGGGTTTAAAAAATCCGGTTAACGAGAAAACAAGAGAGCAATTTTCTATTCCGGCTAACGAACAACCTTTGGTTAAAATTGTAACCGATCCTGAGTTTCCATACAATATCGCATCACTTACCTATAAACACCAAGAAGAGGTTCAGAAGACAGAATCTAGTTTAAAAAACAAGATGATGACGAGCCTAATCAACAGTATGTTGGGTGCTCGTTTAACAGAAATTGTACAAAAAGGAAATGCTCCTTTTATATTTGCACAAAGCACTTATGGGCCATTTCAAGGTGGCTTAGTTGATTTAGATGCCTTTAGTAGCATCGCTGTTTCTAAAGAGGCGGCTGGCTTAGAGGCGGGGGGAAAAGCAGTGGTTGCAGAAGGTGTGGGGATGAAAAAATTTGGGTTTACTCAATCAGAATTAGAAAGGGCTAAAACCAATTTGCAAACGGGTATTGATAAGCAATTTAAAGAAAAAGACAAGACTAAATCAACAGTTTTTGTTCAAAAATATGTGGCTAACTTTTTAAAGGGAGAAGCTATCCCAAGTATTGATTTTGTACATGATTTTTACTCTCAGAATTTGAACACTGTCTCTTTAAATGAAATCAATCAATTGGCAGCAACATTTGTAACTGATAATAACTTGATCGCAACCGTTCAGGCGCCAGAAAAGGAAAAAGCGAATTTACCATCAGAAGAAACTTATTTATCATGGATTAAATCTGCCGGAGCAGATGTTACACCTTATGTAGATAATGCGGTAACAGAACCGTTAATGGCAACAAAGCCTAAAGCAGGAACTTTCACTTCTGAAAAGAAAATTGACGCAATTGGCGCTACCGAGCTTATTTTATCTAACGGAGTAAAAGTGATTTTAAAACCAACCGACTTTAAAAATGATCAAATTTTATTCTCTGCAACTAGCAAGGGTGGAACTTCATTGGCTTCCGAAGCCGATTTCCGTTCAGCAGAAATGGCTGATCAATTAGTAGGTTCATCTGGTATCGCTAATTTTGATGAAACACAATTAGGGAAATTATTAACAGGTAAAACCATATCTGTTAATCCTTATATCAGCACCTATCGTGAAGGAATGGGCGGTTCATCATCTCCAAAAGATTTAGAAACTGCTTTACAATTGGTCAACCTATATTTTACTGCTCCACGTAAAGATGAAAAAGTTCTAAAAACATCTTTAGAGGAAATGGCTACAGTACTAAAAAATCGATCTGACCAACCAACTGCAGTTTATCAAGATACTGCGTCAGCAGTATTAAACAGCTATAAAGCAAGAGCACAATCTATCAAACTAGAAGATTTAGGTCAAATCAATTTAGATAAGGCAATCACTTTCTACAAGCAACGTTTTGCTAACGCTGGTGATTTCACCTTTACTTTTGTGGGTAACTTTAAAGTAGATGAAATTAAGCCGCTTTTAGCGACTTATTTAGGTGGTTTGCCCTCATCAGGCGCATCTGAAAACTATAAAGATTTGGGTTTAGAACCAGTCTCAGGTAACATCACCAAAAAGGTATACAAAGGTTTAGAAGACAAAGTAACGGTGTCTTTATTATACCACGGGAATTACAATTATTCTCCTGCTACTAATTTACAATTAGACGCTTTAAAAGCGATTTTAGACATTAAAATTACCGAGCGTTTAAGAGAAAAAGAAAGTGGTGTTTACAGCCCAGGAGTGAATGTGAGCTATAATGACGAGCCAAAGGCACACTACAACATGGGTATATATTTCAGCTGTGCAACTGCCAATTTAGATAAGTTAATTGCTGCTGCAGAAGACGAAGTAAGTAAACTGAAAACAAACGGTGCAACCGCAGAAGACATCCAAAAATTTAAGGCTGAAGAGAAAAGACAATTAGAAGTTCAGTTAAGAGATAACGGATTTTGGTTAGGTTATTTACAAGATGCTGTAACTAGTGGCTCTAACTTAACGGATATTTTGACTTACGAAAAAACTTTAGATCAGGTAACAATGGCCAGTACAAAAGCAGCCGCAAATCAATACTTAAAATCATCTGATTTTATCAAGTTGATTTTATTGCCTGAGAAAAAATAGAATGTTTTGGGCGTTCGAGCGGGCTTTTTACTCATACTTCATTGTGCATTAGCCACTGGCTGGTGTCCGCTTCAATCCCTGCCTATCCGGCAGGCAGGTCTAACGCAAAAATTAATAGCCCCAATAATATTGGGGCTATTTTTATTTTTATCTCAATTTGTTTTATTTAGACTGGCAACTTTAAATTGAGATGTCTCCTACGGTCTAGATAACGGAAATTAAATTATTTTTCTAATATCGAAAGCTGTGTTAAAATATCATTCTGTTTGGCAAAGTATTCCTTATCCTTCACAATGGTATCATAAACAGCATCAAAAAGCAATAAATAGTTTCCTTTTTCTAAAGGAATCTGTTCTTCTATTACCTCTCCGTTTGTGTTGAAAGTAAACAAGCTTCCTTCATTTCCTTTTTGCTCTTCTCCATAACCTTTATCTAATGGTTTCATACCCGCTAAAAGTTGGGATTCTTGTACATCTGTTCTGTGTTTAATTAAAGTTCCTTTTATGCCGTAAAAAGTATAAGCCGGTTGTGGTTTCACTACTAACATATTGGTGGTTACATAAACATTTAAGCCATTATCATATTTTAAATGCGCTTGGGCATAATCGTCGACCTCCGTATTTTCACGAAACTTCCCATAAGTTTTTGAAAACTCAGACGGAATACCAAAAAGTGCAATCGCTTGATCAATCATGTGAGCACCTAAATCATAAAAAATTCCAGACCCTGGTACTCTACTTTCCTTAAAAGCCTTTGGTCCGATTACGTTTCGGTAACGATCAAATCTAAAATGCGCTTCTGTTATTTTTCCCAATCTTCCTGATTTTAGGATTTTATCGACAGCCATAAAATCGGGATCAAACCTTCTGTTTTGGTAAGCTAAAACTTTTAAGCCTTTTCTAAAAGCTAAAGAAAAAAGCTCTTCAGCTTCTGCCTTTAATACCGAAAATGGCTTTTCAATTAACACATGTTTGCCTGCATTTAAAGCGGCTTTCGCAAATTCATAATGGGTGTAATTTGGCGTATTCACCACCACTAAATCAATATTTTCATCGGCGATGAGCGCTTCAACTTCTCTATATATTTTTACACCGGGATAATCTTTGAGTGCTTCGTTTTTTGACCTTTCAACAATTGCAACCAAATCAAACCCATCATGTGCGGCCAAAAAAGGGCCATGAAAAATCTTTCCCGACATTCCATAGGCTAGTAAACCTGCTTTAATTTTCTTTTCCATTGATTAAATAAAGGTAATTTTATTGAAGATGTTCGCTTAAATTTTTAGAAATGCTCATTTTAGTAAATTAAAAAAGCAAAAATGAAAACATACATCATCAGCGGAGCAGGAAGTGGTATTGGAAAAGCAATGGCAATACAATTAGCAAACGAAGGAAATCAAATCATCCTTTTAGGTCGAAATCAAAAAAGATTGAGTGAAGTTAAATCCGCTTTAAGCGGGGAAAATCACATTGTTTTAGCTGCAGATATTTCTGATAAAAAGTCGGTTTTAATTGCCGCCAAAGAAATTGAAAATATCGCAATTGATGGAATAATTGCTAACGCTGGAGTGGGTGGAGAAAACAATTGGGGCGAAGAAGACCGTTGGAACGAAATTGTAAATACCAACCTTACTGGAACTTACAATTTTGTAAATGCCTTTTTTCCAAACATAGCCTTGTCAAAAAATGCAATTAAACATATTATAATTACCTCCTCCGTTTTGGCAAGATTAGGAATAGTGAATTATACTGCATATTGCGCTTCTAAAGCGGGTTTATTAGGTTTAATGCGCTCTTGGGCGATGGAGTTTGCTCCTAAAAATATTTTGGTAAACGCAATTGCTCCGGGTTGGGTAGACACCGATATGGCACAAGAAGGTTTACAAGGCATAGCCGACGGAATTGGAATTAAAAAAGACGAATTTTTTGATATGGCTATGCAAAGTGTTCCTTTGAAAAAGATGAGCGAACCGCAAGAAATTGCCGACTTAGTTTCTTACCTATTGAAACAAAAGTCCATTACAGGCCAAACCATTGATATTAATGCTGGATCTGTGATGAATAGTTAATTCGGAGAAAAGATTATTGATATTGTATTCAATTGTTGACGAAACTTTAACAAATCCTTAAAGTTCTAAATTCTACATTTGCGGCGAAATTAAATGCCATGAAAAAAGAAATTAGATTTTTGCTGCAGTTTATTGGGATATCGGCTTTATCGTTGGTGATTGCTTGTACTTTAAGCCCTTCTAAAACTCCTCATCAAAAAATAAAAAATACAGAAATTAAGAAAATTCGCTAAGCCAAAGGAAGATTTATTTTATCCGGAGGTAAAAAAACTCCGTTTTCATCTGTTAAGTAACTCTTTGGTTTATCGGGATTTTTAATGATCTCCAAAAGCAAAAAATTCCATCTTTTCCAAAAATTTTCAACCACTTGCCCGTAGATTTTGAAATTCCAATAATCAAAAACTGGTTTTGCATCCATCCCTCTTAAAGGCATTGCCTCTATAAAAATAGCTTCGTCTGTTGGGATAATATGATATTCGGGTAATCGATTAAATAAATAAGCCGAGTAAAAAACTTTTGCGCAAAGCTCTTCAAATTGAATAGGATGCAGGGTTTTTCCCTCAATTTTATTCCAAATTTCTTCGTGGTATTTTTTATTGGCACCATTATCCTGAAGATTAACCAATAGGCCAAAATCTTTCATGCGCAATGAAAAAGTAAGCGTATTGATCTCATCGCGGTAAGCAAATTCATCTTCGGCATTATTTAATTTACAAATGAAAATACTGAAAGGCTTAAAGTCTTCAAAAATCACATTTTGATTCACTGATTGCAGCATGGTGTGTAAATTGCCAAATTTGTGAATAAGACTTTGTGAAATATTGAAGCCCTCGGCAAAAGCATTTTGCTGTTTAATAGCAGCTTCAATTTCTTTGAAAATAAGTCCATAAACCATTTTCGCTACCCACTTAAAAATAAGCGTTTCATCTAAACTTTTCACCCCTTCAAATCCTTTTTCAAAAGCCCGCTGAATTTGCTGTTCTAAAACTGCCAACTTAATCTTTACTTCTGCTGAACAAGGAATTTTAATATCGGCGTAAGTCAAAAAACTTTCATCCAACATCTTAAATGGCTTTTCCTTTAGTTGATAAGAATCAGACAACCAATCCGCAAAAATGGGTAAAGATTCTGTGGGCTCAATTTTTTGTCCACTCAAAAAACATTGAGCATTATCAAAACGCATTTTTTCAAACGGATGGTAAAGTGTGGACTTCATTTGGCGAAATTACAAAATTGCAGCTTTTAGAACAGTAATGTTTAAGTAATCATCTTTCTAAAAGTAAGGTTGATTCTGGCTTGTGTTGTTTTCTTACTTTTTGGCAAGCTGTGTTTCCAGTTTTTTTGGGTTAAGCCTTTCATTTCCAGCAAACTTCCATTTTCTAAAATCAAAGAAACGGTTTGATGAGTTATTTTGTGTTTTAAGCTAAATTTACGATCTGTTCCAAAACTGAGGGAAGCAATACTGCTTTCAGGTACTATAGATTTTTCATCATCGCTGTGCCAGCCCATTCCTTCATCACCGTTATGATAAAGATTCAACAAACAGGCGTTGTAGAACTCCCCGGTTATTTCCTCGACTTTCGCTTTTAAGTTTAACAACTCTTTATTGAATACTAAACCAACTTTTGTACTGTTAGAGTAGGTGTAAGGAATTCCGTCTTCTGCAAACCAAGCAACTTTTCGCTTTGTAATAATTCTTTTTCCAAAAATTACCACCTCATCGTTTTCCCAGGGAATAGCATTCAACAGATATTGATAAACATTTGCTGTCTCTGATTTTTCGAAAATAGAGGAATAATAATATACTTCCCCTTTTAAGGGAAGAAGATTTGTTTGTCTAGTTATGGGAAATAAACTCATTTAATATTAACTATTAAACCTTCAGTCAAACAACTTTGTTTTAAATCAAAACGGAACGGAAGTTGTTAGAACTGATATAGATTAATCAATAAAATTATGAAAGCAACTTGGAATGGGCAAATTATTGCCGAAAGTAAAAACACTATTGTTATTGAAAATAACCATTATTTTCCAGCATCAGACATAAAAAAGGAGTTTTTTAAATCTTCTGAAACACACTCATCCTGTCCTTGGAAAGGTACTGCCTCTTATTATAGTTTAGAAGTTGATGGACAACAAAATAAAGATGCGGCATGGTATTATCCCGAGCCAAAAGATGCTGCAAAAGAGATAAAAAATTATGTTGCCTTTTGGAAAGGGGTGAAAGTAGAACAATCATGAAAAAATTTGATGCTATAGTCATTGGTGCGGGACAAGCCGGAGTTCCATTAGCGAAAAAGCTAGCTCAAGCTGGAAAAAAGGTTGCCATATTAGAGAAACGGTGGATTGGCGGAACCTGCATCAATGATGGCTGCTCGCCTACCAAAACAATGATAGCATCTGCCCGAAGAGCCCATTTAACAAGAAACGGCAAGCAATGGGGCGTTGAAACCGACCAAGTAAACATCAATTACAAAACCATATTAGCTCGAAAAAATGAGATTGTGGAATCCTTTAGAGGTGGAGCAATAAAAGGTTTAGAAAACTCATCAAATTTGGAAATTATTTTTGGTGACGCTTCTTTCATTAATAATCATCAAATCATGATTAAATCAGATGATGGAGATACTGAAATTGAAGGGGAATTGATTTTTATTAATACGGGTTGCTCACCACTTATCCCTAAAATCAAAGGAATCACAGATACAGAATATCTTACTTCTACATCTTTACTAGAATTAAAAGAAATTCCTAAGCATTTAATCATCGTTGGTGGTGGTTATATCTCTTTAGAAATGGGACAAATGATGAGTAGATTTGGGTCAAAAGTCACCATCCTCGAAATAGGGAAAACCTTACTACCTAAAGAAGACGATGATGCTTGCGAAGTGATTACCGAGGTCTTTGAAAAAGAAGGAATAAAACTACATACCCATGCCGAAGTTACCGCTATTAGTGGAAAAAAACTTAAAATAGTAACTGCAAATATTAAGGGCAAAGTGCAAACCTTTACAGGAAGCCACATTCTAATTGCATCTGGCAGAGCGCCACAAACCAAAACTTTAAATCTACCAGCTGCGGGTGTTGAGACTGATAAGAGAGGTTTTATCAAAGTGGATGAAAAACTAAAAACAACAGCTAGAAATATTTATGCTTTAGGAGATGTAAAAGGCGGACCTGCTTTCACACAAATTGCTTATAATGATTTTATTATTGTAAGTAAAAATCTTTTAGAAAAAGGAGACATGACAACCACTGGAAGGCCTATTCCATATTGTATGTTTACCGATCCGCAATTGGGCCGGGTTGGACTTTCAGAGACACAAGCCAAAGAGAAGGGAATCAAGTACAAAGTCGCCAAAATCCCGATGAAACATGTAGCCCGAGCTTTAGAAATAGGCGAAACAGCGGGTTATATGAAAGCGATTGTTGACCCCGATAGTAAACAAATTTTAGGTGCAGCAGTAATGGGGACTGAAGGCGGTGAAATCATGTCTATTTTGCAAATTGCCATGTTGGGCAATATAACTTACGAGCAAATTCGCTACAATATTTTCGCCCACCCTCTTTATGCCGAATCACTTAATAACCTGTTTATGTCATTTGATTAAGGTCTAAAACCCCTTTTAGTGCTTCTTTATATTAATAATAAACCGCCTTGTATTTAATTATTAATTAACGTTACGGTGACTTAAATTTTACCTAATAAATTTTGATTTTACATATTTGTAATTAAAAAGTCTAATAATTTTATTCTACGTAAAAATCATTACCTATATTTTAATATCTATCAATAAATATAATATCTTGTTATTTAAAAATTAATTTATTGATTATCAGTTACTTATGTATTTTAAGTAACATTTTTGTTGTTTTTACTTTTTCATTTTACTTTTTCCGCCTATATTTAATTCTTATTAACATTATTAATTAACTAACTAAATTTTTTTGTATGAAAAAACTAATACCTAGTTTATTCATCTTGTTGTTGTTGGCTTTTAACTCTATGGCCCAAGACAAGAGATTAACAGGAAAGGTAACCAGCAACGAAGATGGTTTGCCTTTACCTGGAGTTTCTGTAAAAGTTGCAGGAACTAAAATTGGGACTCAAACAGGTCCAGATGGAACTTTTTCCCTTTCAGCACCCACAGACGCTAAAAATTTAGAAATCTCTTATATTGGATTTTTAACTAAAACGGTCAGCATTGGTTCTTCAACTTCATTTTCTATTTCATTAGAAACAGATTCTAAGCAACTTTCAGAAGTCGTTGTGACGGGTACTGGTGTTGCTACTTCAAAAACCAAGTTGGGTATTGCGGTAGAATCAATTACGTCTGCCGATTTACCAAGTGTGCCTAGTTCTTCTATTGACCAAGCATTAGTGGGTAAGATTGCTGGAGCACAAATTTCGAGTACCAACGGTACGCCTGGCGCCCCAGTAAATATATTGCTTAGGGGTATCAACACTATCAACAGAGGAACTTCTCCGATGATTCTCTTAGACGGTATTGAAATAAAAACCGATTTAGCAACAATTGACTTTAACACTATTGATAGGGTGGAAGTTGTACAGGGTGCAGCTTCTGGTTCGATTTATGGCGCACAAGGTGCAAACGGTGTTATTCAACTTTTCTCTAAAAAAGGAAAAATGGGAACAAGAATAGATATTGCCAGCAGTTACAGTTCTAGCGAGCTTTTGAATGTTGGTGGTGTTGCTAAATCACAATTTCACTCTTTTTTAACAAATGCCGCAGGACAGGTTACCGGAAGCTCTGGAAATCCTTTACAAATTGACCCTGTATTTGGTAGTTATTTGGAAAACGTTAGGGTAAATTTAGTGAGCCCAACTAGTTATTCAAATAAGCCTTATGACCAGAATTTAAAGTTTTTCGATCATTACGCTGAGTTTTTTGGAAAAGCACCTTCATACAATAACTCAGTTTCTATATCTGGTGCAACTGAAAGTGTGAATTACAATTTTTCTGTTTCTGATAACAGACAACAAAACGTCTTCAAAAACAACGGCGATTTTGGAAGATCTAACCTACTTTCTAATTTAGGAATTAAGCTTGCTAAAAACTTAACATTAAGAAGTGTTACCCAATTAGCTTATACTAAAGACACCCAAAAGGATTTGACAGGAAGAACAGTTTTGTTCGCCCTTAACAATTCAAGACCTTTTGCGGATTATAGCTATCAAAATAATGGAGTTTACAGCGCTTATTTTGGAGATGCAACAGGTGTGAATGGATATAATCCTAATTATATGTTTCAATTTACAAATGCTGCTTCTAATAAAATAGACCTTTTTCAAAACTTTAATTTAAATTATAAGGTCAATAAGTTTGTAGAACTCGATGCTAAATACGGAGTAAACGTTACTAATGAAAACTATAGACAAGAAGTTTTAGAGCAAACTGGTAATGCAAACGCCGCATATTGGGAATATTGGGCAGAGTATTATACTCCTTTCAGTTATGCAAATTATAATTCTCCAGCAACTGAGTCTAACACTGGGGAGATAGACAACTTCTTATTTAGAAATACCTTTCAAAACTTTGTTGGAGCTGCAACCATAAGTACTGACTTTCAGAAGGACTTTAATTTAAAAATTCCTATCAAGACAGCAACTCAGCTATCCTACGATTATCGCAAAAACGTTTACAAAGAGTACCGTTCATTTGGTGGCGATGCACCTAGCTATACTCCTTACACCACAGCTCAGTTTACAAACTTCCAAGTGGTTAGGGATTATACTGAGCCCTTTGTAACTTACGGTTATGTAGTGAATCAGCGAATTGAATACGGAGACATCGCTGGTGTTTCTGGTGGTTTCAGAAGTGATTATAGCTCGGCTTTTGGTGCGGGTTCTAAACCTTTTACTTTCCCAAGAGGGGACGCTTTTTTAAGAGTGTCTCAATTTAACTTCTGGAAAGATGCCAAATTTGCTTCTTGGTTTAGTGAATTCAAAGTAAGAGCCGCATATGGTGAAGCTGGTATTCAACCACGTCCTTTTGATAGATATACGGTTTTAAGCCCAAGAAATATAGGTAAAAACAATGTTTTTGCGTTTCCAACTACTAACCCAAATCCAGATTTAGGGGTAGAAGTATCTAAAGAATTTGAAGCTGGTGTAGATATGAATTTTTACCCCTCTAAATCAGATTTCTTTAACAACATAAGCGTTTCTTTTACTTATTGGAAAAGAGACACTAAAAATGCAATATTTGATGTTGATGCTGCACCATCTACAGGAACTGGGAAAATCAAGGATAATGCTTTTTCTCTAGGTTCAAATGGTATTCAAGCCTCGTTAGGTCTAGATGTAATAAGCAATAAGAAAGTTAGCTGGTCTGTTAGAACTAATTTCAGCAAGCAAACATCTAAAATTACTTCTGTTGTAGGTCAACCTGTAGTTGTGGTTTCTGCAGCAGGTAGTAGTAACTATATTTTAAGAGCAGGAGAAAAGATTGGTCAACTTTATGGTTATTTAATGTTACATAGTGTGACAGAATCAAGAGCCGATGGAACACCTTATATACCTGTAGCTCAACAAGCAAATTATACGGTAGCTAGCAATGGATGGGTTGTAAACAAGGCTACTAAACAGCCTTATGTAACTCCGGATAAACACAGCTTTGGAGATCCAAATCCTAAATTTAATATGTCTTTCATAAATGATGTTTCGTTTATGAATGGTCTTGCTAAACTTTCGTTCCAATTAGATTGGGTGTCTGGAAGTCATATCTATAACCAAACCAAACAGTGGATGTATAGAGATGGTATCCATGCTGATTATGCTAATCCTATCACCATTGAAGGTGAAACACAGGCTTACACCGCTTTCTATAGAGGTGTTTATGCGCAAGTTCAAGCAAACGGAACTAAAAATTATTTTTATGAGAACGCTTCATTTGTTAGACTAAGAAACGTGGGTGTTACCTTAGACCTAGTTAGACTTGCAAAAGTAAAGCAATTCAGAAAACTAGACTTGGTTTTAAGCGGAAGAAACTTAGCAACTTTCACGAAGTATACTGGATATGACCCAGAAGTTAGTTCTGGTTCGTCTAACTCTGCGTTTGATAGGGGTGTTGATCACAATACCATACCAAATGTTAAGACTTATCAGGTTGGTTTAAATATTGGATTGTAAATTTATTACGATATGAAAAAGAAAAATTTATTAAAATATATCCTCTTAGTTTCGGTTATTGTTGGATGTAAAAAAGAATTGGATGTAAAAAATCCAAATCAACCTACACCCGCATCTGCAACTACAGAAAATGGAACAATATCTTTAGCTCAAGGAGCTATTTTATATAATGGTTTTATAGGCGTTAAATATGCCGACGGTGTTTATGGTCCATTTTGGTCAGGAGCTATGGGTTTCCATGAAATGATGGGTGATGTTGTATTGGCAGAAGCAGCCAACGCATTTATCAATCAGATTGGATCGCCAGAAAAAGTAACTTATAGTGATGGGACTTCAAGAATAAACCCTAATGCACCCAATACACAAAGAGCACTTTTTAAGCTTGCAAATTCTAATGGGAATTTAGGAAGTAATCCCTTGTTTTATGAGTGGGCATTCATGTATAACATGATTAATGGCGCAAACAACACGCTAAGCACTGTAGAGGAAACTAAATTTAGTGGAAATGCCGCTACCAAAAAAGCGATCATTCAAGCTTGGGCTTATTTTTGGAAAGGTTTCGCTTATTCTAGAATTGGATCTAGTTACTATGCGGGTATCATTAACAATTCTATACAGGGCACTAATGGAAATTATGTAACTAAAGAGAAAATTATTGATGAGTCAAATGCAAACTTTGATAAAGCAATTACTATTCTAACTGCTCAAACAGCAAGTAATGATTACACTGATTTTCTCGGTAAATTAATTCCTTCTTCTTCTCAAGTTGGTAAAGGAGGCGTTTTAACACCCTTAATGTGGATTCATAATATCAACACCTTGAAGGCGAGAAATATTTTGGTTAACACCACTGTCGATAAGATGACGGTTGCACAATGGAATTCAATTCTTACACTTACAAATGCCGGTATTACATCAACCGATAAAATATTTACTGGACGATCTGATGCAAATGGAGATTTTATTGGAAATACTGTTTCTGCAAAATCTTCTAGCCCTTCGGCAGGTGGAAATACTTATAAATTAAGTGAAAGATGGATTCAAGAGTTTAAAACTGGCGATAAAAGGTTTACCAATAATGTTAAGCAAACAGCTACGTGGATTGGAAACTCTGATAGGGGTAATTCATTTAACACAAGATACACTTTAGTGAGTGGCGGAACCGGAATATCTGGTGTGGTTGTTTACGCAAATACTGCTATTGGTGGCTACGAAACTGTTTTAGGTGGTAACTACGAAGAGAATGAATTAATGAAGGCTGAAGCTAAGCTATATACCGCTGATTTAGTTGGTGCTGCAACAAGTATCGATAATGTAAGGAACTTCCAAGGGGCGGGTTTAACTGCACTTGTTGGAGGTGCTAACACCCTAACTTCATTAAAAGAAGAGTTAAGAAGAGAAAGAAGAATTGCTTTACCATTTAGAGGACTTTCTTTTTAC
>JBKJLB010000059.1:0-3343 GCA_046597075.1 Pelobium sp. | reverse complement strand
CATGTAGTGTACTTTTCCATTCCTACCTATAGAAACCGTCATGATGAAATAAACACCCTTAAAACCATATTTTGCAAGCTCAGTCGCACCAACTTCAAATTGGTCATAATCGGTATCATCAAAAGTAAGCATCACAGGTTTTTCTGGAAGTGGATCGCCATATGCTAAGTAATTGTACAGTTGGTCTGGTTGTATACTGTGATAGCCACTATCAGCCAACATTTTAATATGCTCTTTAAAAGCTTTAACCGGAATGATGTAATCTTTAGCTGATTGTGAATCCTTACCTGTCCAATCTCTAATTTGGTGATAGCATAAAATTGGGACTTGTTTACGAGCTAAAATAGTTGCTGCACTTGCAATTTTTTCCCCATCGTGGTTAATTGGCTGCGCATCTTCTACTTCTGCTTTTGTAGAAGGTGTCTTGATTAATGTATCTGATTTTTCTTCCGAAGAAGTTGTTTTTGATTCAGATGAATTACAAGCCGAGGCTGCGATTAATGCTAAAATGCTTAAATTTAAGATGATTTTTCTCATTGGAGAGTTTTAAAATATTGGATGCGAATTTAAATTAATTACTCATATTTTTTTGTGAGTTTTTTGCAAAAGCTAATGTTAAATAAATTGGGTTGAAGCGGCATTCCAAAAGATTTTTTTCTTTTGAACTATAGCGTAAAACCAGATTGTCCTAACCTAAAAGTGATGCAATTGCTTTTCATATGTTTATTTATAAGCAAGAATGAATCCACAAAAGTCAAATTTTCAACAAATGACAATCGCTTGCTTTAATTTTTAACTTTGCATTTCATAAAATCAGCAACTCTTGGCGAAGAATAACGATAAAGAAACTCCTTTAATGACTCAGTATAACCAAATTAAGGTGAAATATCCTGGTGCTTTGCTGTTATTTAGAGTGGGCGATTTTTACGAGACTTTTGGAGAGGATGCTATAAAAGCTTCGCAGATTTTAGGAATTGTACTCACAAAAAGGGCAAATGGCTCAGCCTCTCATATAGAACTGGCAGGTTTTCCTCACCACTCCATCGAAACTTATTTACCAAAATTAGTGAGAGCAGGACAGCGAGTAGCCATTTGTGATCAGTTAGAAGATCCAAAATCTGTAAAAGGCATTGTAAAGCGAGGCGTAACAGAATTGGTGACGCCAGGCGTAGCTTACAGCGACAATATTGTTCAGCAAAAATCAAACAATTATTTAGCGACTTTACATTTCGAAAAGCAGACCATTGGAATTTCCTTTTTAGATATTTCTACGGGGGAGTTTTTGGTGGCTCAAGGAAATGCAGAATATATAGACAAGCTTTTACAAGGATTTAAACCGAGTGAAGTGATTTTCTCGAAATCAAAAGCCAGAGAATTCACAGAGCATTTTGGCGAGAGTTTTTATACCTATACTTTAGACGATTGGGCTTTCTCGGCCGATTATGCACAAGAAACATTATTAAAGCATTTTGAAGTGAAATCTTTAAAAGGTTTCGGGATTGAGCGTTTAAATTTAGGGATCGTAGCTGCTGGTGTTTCTTTACATTATTTAGGCGAAACAGAGCATCGTCAGTTGCAGCATATTAGCAATATTTCGAGAATTGAGGAAGACCGCTACATGTGGTTGGACAGGTTTACCATCAGAAATTTAGAATTGATTGGCTCGAACAATGAAAATGCAAAAACTTTAATTGATGTTCTAGACCACACTTCTTGTGCCATGGGCGCAAGGATGTTGCGCAAATGGATGGTAATGCCATTAAAAAATGAGAAACCTATTCAGGAGCGTTTGGCTGTTGTTCAGTTTTTTTATGACGATGCCGATTTAAGAACTAAACTTCAGGGATATATTCGTCAGGTTGGAGACTTAGAGCGTTTGATTTCGAAAATTGGTTTACAAAAAACCAATCCACGAGAAATTATTCAACTAAAAAGAGCTTTATCGGCAATTACCGAAATCAAAAATATTTGTGAAGAAATTCCGCAGGAAGCAGTAAAACGTTTGGGAGAACAAATGAATTTGTGCACTTCTATTCGTGAAAAAATTGAGAACGAGTTACAAGCCGATCCTCCAGTACAGCTAAATAAAGGAAAAGTGATGGCTGATGGTATCAATGCAGATTTAGATCGCTTAAGAAAAATTGCTTTTGGTGGAAAGGATTATTTACTAGAATTACAAAAACGAGAAGCTGAGATTACAGGAATTACATCTTTAAAAATAGCTTTTAACAATGTTTTTGGGTATTATTTAGAAGTTTCTAATACCCATAAAGATAAAGTTCCTCAAGAATGGATTCGTAAGCAAACCTTGGTAAATGCTGAACGATATATCACGCCTGAATTAAAGGAATATGAAGACCAAATTTTAGGTGCTGAAGAAAAGATTTTAGCAATTGAAACTCGACTTTTCACTGATTTAATATCTAGTATTGCCGAGTTTATCAAACCGATTCAGCTAAACGCATATTTGATAGCTCAGTTAGATGTTTTGTTATGTTTTGCAGAAACGGCAAAGAAAAATCATTATGTAAAACCTAATGTAAATGGCGAGAAACTATTGGATATCAAAGGTGGTCGTCATCCGGTAATCGAACAAAATTTGCCTTTAGGCGAAGAATATATTACCAATAGTGTTTGTTTGGATAATGATTCGCAACAGATTATCATTATTACTGGCCCAAATATGGCAGGTAAATCAGCCTTATTGCGTCAAACAGGTTTAATTGTTTTAATGGCTCAAATGGGAAGTTTTGTACCCGCCAAAGAAGCAAATATTGGGATTGTGGACAAGATTTTTACCAGAGTGGGGGCGTCTGATAATATTACCTCGGGCGAATCAACTTTTATGGTAGAAATGAATGAAACAGCCAGCATCTTAAACAACTTATCAGATCGTAGTTTGATATTATTGGATGAAATTGGCCGCGGAACTTCTACTTACGATGGGATTTCTATCGCTTGGTCCATTGCCGAATATCTCCACAATCATCCATCGGCGAAAGCCAAAACACTTTTTGCAACGCATTACCACGAATTAAACGAATTAAGTAATTCTTTCAATAGAATAAAAAACTACAATGTTTCGGTAAAAGAAGTCGGCAATAAAGTCATCTTTTTAAGAAAATTAGTGCCAGGCGGTAGCGAACATAGTTTTGGTATCCATGTAGCTAAAATGGCGGGAATGCCTACGGCAGTTTTAAAACGAGCAAATGAAATTCTGGTCCGTTTAGAAAACGAAAGAACTGGAGGCGAGCATGTAAAAGCCAGCCTCATGAAAATGCAAAAACAACCCGTTCAATTACAAATGTTCTCTTTAGATGATCCTGTTTTAATAAAAATTAGA
>JBKJLB010000426.1:0-3330 GCA_046597075.1 Pelobium sp. | reverse complement strand
CAAACGAAACGCCGTACGCAGTATCTACTCTTGTTGTGAAGACTTCGATAAAGTCGGAGGTCAGAGGTCGGAGGTCGGAAGACTGCAATTCAGACTTCGGACTTTCCAGACTAAACCTCATCATCGCTCCTACACTTTTCCCAATCCAGTTGCGCTGCATTTCTTTCAATGGCTCTGGCCAATCAATATCATTTAAGCCTTGTAGCAATCGCTCTGCATAAGCAGAAATTCTCATGCTCCACTGCATCATTTTCTTTTGCTCTACTGGGTGCCCACCTCGCTCGCTGAAACCATCCTTCACTTCATCATTTGCCAACACTGTTCCCAATGCTGCACACCAGTTTACGGTACTTTCTTTTAAATAAGTCAAACGGTATTTTAGTAACTCGGCTTGCTTTTCTTCAGCATTCATCGTACTCCAATCGCTTGGTAAAATAGAGCACACATCCTCATCGCAAACTGCATTGATCTCCGAAGAAGGTTTCGTTTCTAATTTTTCAATCAAAGTAGAAATAGGCTCAGCCCTATCCGTATCTAAATTATACCAAGAGTTAAATAGTTGCATAAAAATCCACTGCGTCCACTTATAATATTCGGGCGAACTGGTACGCACTTCTTTACTCCAATCAAAAGAAAAACCTAAATTATCTAATTGCTCACGGTAGCGGTTGATGTTTGTTTCCGTAGTTTTAGCCGGGTGCTGACCAGTTTGTATCGCATATTGTTCTGCTGGTAACCCAAAGGAATCATATCCCATTGGGTGTAAAACATTAAAACCTTTTAAACGCTTATACCTCGCAAAAATATCAGAAGCAATATAACCCAGCGGATGCCCCACATGCAAACCTGCCCCACTTGGGTAAGGAAACATATCCAAAACATAGAATTTAGGCTTCGCTTCATCCACCTCTACTTTAAAGGTCTCGTTGGCTGCCCAAAACTTTTGCCAATCTTTCTCTATCTGCTTAAATTGATAATCCATTTTTGCTTGATTTTTGTATTGTGTTGCGAAAATAAAAAATTTAAAGCAAGCAGCGTTTTTTTATTTGGAAAGCAAGGCTTTTGCAACTATTTGCGGATAGTCGGGTGCTACGCTATAGTCCTCGCAACGCAAAAAAGCGTTGCTGTGGGCTGCCGCTTTGCCCCCGTTTATTTAACTAAGGGCATCCAACTTAAAAATAAAACAAAAACAGCCAGTCCATAACTGGAACTGACTGTTTTTCAAATTTTTCACAAGATTTAAAACATAAAGTAACCGATTAAAGATTAAATCATCAATACCACGAAGTTGGTATTTTGATAATTGATTATCTTTGAAGTATGGATGTATCACAACCGCAAAAAAATAATCCTTTACACGGTTTAACCCTCGAAACAATTTTAACAGACTTAGTAAATTACGTGGGTTGGGAGAAAATGGGAGAGAAAATTCCAATTAATTGTTTTTTGAAAGACCCAAGTATAAAATCGAGCTTAAGTTTTTTAAGAAAAACACCTTGGGCAAGAAAAAAAGTAGAAGTGATGTATGAGTTTAACATCAAAAGAATAGAAAAAGGAAAAGCCAATAGTTTATAGAAAAGGAACTTTTTTGCGTTAGGGATAGTAACGGCAGCTTTTTTTTTGCGAATTGGGAATAGGTGTTGGTGGTTAAAAAAAACTATAGTGGATAGCCCGCCCCCGAGCGTTAGGTATAGGTTAGGAAAGGGAAACGCCCTTATTTAAAAGCTAAAAAATGTTAAATTAAATGCTTTCCAAAGAATCATGCTTATATTCAACTGATGTTTATTATTTTCGCAACATAATATTTGTTTATGGAAGAATTTGAAGACAGCCGAGCAGCCCGAAAAACTAAAACTATTTATATTTCTACTGTAATTAGTATCTCACTGGTGCTTTTAATGGTGGGTTTATTGGGTTTAATTTTGGTGCATGGGCAAAAGTTATCTAATTACGTGAAAGAAAATATTGTTCTAAATGTGATTATTAATGAGGGAACCAAAGAGGTGGATGTTTTACAATTACAGAAACAAATTGAAGCCAATAATTATGTAAAATCTTCGCAATACATTAGCAAAGAGCTGGCTGCCAGAAATTTAACTCAGGATTTGGGTGAAGATTTTATCAGATTTTTAGGTTATAACCCGTTGCTTTCTTCTATTGATGTTTACATGAAGGCGGATTTCGCCAACAACAAAAGCATTGATATTTTAAGCAAACAATTACAGAAAAACCCATTGATAAATGAAGTTCGATACCAAAAATCTTTGGTGGATATGATCAATCAAAATATCAGGACTATTTCATTAGTGATTTTTGGCTTTGGCTTTGTTTTATTAATTATAGCTGTTGCTTTAATCAACAACACTATTCGCTTGGCTATTTATTCACAACGTTTCTTGATAAAAAGTATGCAATTAGTAGGCGCAACACGTGGCTTTATCAGAAAACCTTTTATTGCTTATGGCGCTTTGCATGGGTTAATTGCTGGCCTAATTGCAATTATATTATTAGTTCTTACTCTTTATTTTGCTCAACAACAAATCCCAGAATTGGTAATATTAACAGATTATGTAGAATTTGGAATTGTATTTTTAGGTGTAATTGCTGTTGGCGTTTTTATTTCTTGCCTTAGCACCTATTTTGCAGTAACCAAGTTTTTAAGAATTAAAAGTTACGATTTATACAGATAAAACCATGGCACAAAAACAATCAAATCCAAGTGAAAACAGTCAAGTTCAATTTGTTTTCAAAAAGCAAAATTATCAATTGTTGATTGCCAGTATCATCATTGTGATTATTGGTTTTATT
Organism: Pelobium sp.; assembly: GCA_046597075.1. Lineage (GTDB taxonomy): Bacteria > Bacteroidota > Bacteroidia > Sphingobacteriales > Sphingobacteriaceae > Pseudopedobacter. The sequence goes on along the minus strand of JBKJLB010000426.1, from coordinate 522 downwards.
TTGATGAGTGGAACGACTGATATTTATAGTTTTCGCAAAATAGTTTTAGCGCCAATTGTAGTGTTATCTGGTTTTGCTTTAGGGTTTTTCGCTATTCTTAAAAAACCATCTGATAAATAAATGAACATTTTTGAGGTCGTTGTATTGGCCATCATTGAGGGCCTTACAGAGTTTCTCCCGGTTTCTTCAACCGGACATATGATTATTGCATCATCTTTGATGGGAATTCAAACTGATGATTTTGTGAAATTATTCACGGTTGCCATTCAATTAGGGACCATCCTCTCTGTAGTGGTTTTATACTTTAAAAGATTTTTTAGAAGTTTCGAGTTTTATTTTAAACTTTTAGTTGCTTTTGTTCCTGCGGTAATTTTTGGTCTTCTTTTTAGTGATAAAATCGATGAGTTATTAGAAAGTCCATTAACTGTTGCTGTTTCTTTGTTATTGGGAGGAATTATTTTACTATTTGTAGATAACTGGTTCAAAAATGCAGATGTGGATGATGCGGATCAGATATCTTAC
>JBKJLB010000410.1:0-3069 GCA_046597075.1 Pelobium sp. | reverse complement strand
CTTTCTTTCGTTTACAGCGTAAAAAGCATTGGTTACCAAATTCATAATCACCCTACCTATATCTTGTGGAACGATGTTGATTTTACCAATAGAAGCATCTAAATCTGTTTCAAAATTTGCATTGAAGCTTTTGTCTTTTGCTCGTAAACCATGATAGGCTAATCTTAAATATTCATCGGCTAGGGCATTAATATCTGTAGGTTCTTTTTGTCCCGAGCTGCTTCTGGAATGTTGCAGCATTCCCTTTACAATTGCATCTGCTCGTTTGCCGTGATGGGATATTTTTTCTAGGTTATGTTTTACATCATTTAAAATCTCGAGTGCATCCAAGATATTCCCATTGGTTAATTCATCTTTCATTTCATCCAACAACTCATTACTTACCTCGCTAAAATTATTCACAAAATTTAATGGGTTTTGAATTTCATGGGCAATACCGGCGGTGAGTTCTCCTAGAGAAGCCATTTTTTCTGATTGGATGAGTTGATTTTGTGCTGACTTTAAATCGCTTAACGTTTTTTCTAAAACGATATTTGCTTTTTGCTTTCGCCTATTATTTCGGTAAAGTAATAAGGCAACCAATAGAAATATGCCAATACCTGTTAAAAATGCATAGGTTCTAAATCTGGTTTTTGATTGCAAATTTTCATTTTTCAATTCCTTTAAATACAATTGCCCGGCAATTTCTATGTCACGTTTTAAGCTTAATGAATCATCTTTTATCTTAGCTAAGGAGAATCCTTTTAAATAAAACTGTTTGGCCCTTGCATACATTTTCTTACGAATATATACATCTCCTAAATATTGATGAATATAGACCATGTTTTCTCTATACCCTGATTTCTCCACAAACGATAAAGATTTTTTAAAATAAATTAAAGCAGAATCAATCTTGTTATCATTAAAATAGATATCCCCCAGATTTAAATAAGCCTCAGAAAGCACAGTGAAATCGTTGATAGTAGTTGCAATTTCAATACATTGATTTAATGTGCTTAATTGCATTTTTTGATTGTCTGTTTCTAAAAATACTGATGTCATATCATTTAAAATAGTAGCATATAAACTTAACCTAGCTAACTTTGGTGAATTGCTATTGGTGAATTTCGAAATGCTCCAGATACGTTCTTCACTCTTCTCATCCTGCACTATTTTTAAAGCCTGTTTAAAAGTTTTTATTGATTGATCATATTTTTTCTGGTTTGCATAGATCATTGCAAGAATATCTAATCCACTGGCTTCCCATAATTTTAGCTTCAACTTTTGGGAGAGTGGAATTTCTTTATTGACGAAATAAATTGCGCTGTCTGCATTAGTATTATGATAGTACATTGCAAGTTCTTTATAAGCTCCCATACGCAAGGTGTCATTGGTGCTATTTTTCAGAGACAACTTCAAACTGTCAGCATCTACTTTTGTGGGAACCAAGAACAAAGGACTTACCTGAGCCTTTGCAAAGACTGGCATTAGTACCAAAACGAACAATATTTTAAATGATAATTTCATCTGTTTTCTAGTATTGGAAATTAATTACGAGTTCTGTATCATTTTATTGACTTTCAATTTTTATCCAGATGGCATTCTAACTCCCAGTTCTTCAAATTATCGCAGCTAAAACCTAAGCCAGTTTCTTTAATTATAGGATATTAAAAGAAAATTGTAGGAAATTTAAATTTCTAAAAAGCAAAACTATTCTTAAAATAGATTTCATGTATTGGTTTATAAATTAATTAAGATGACAAAGAGGAATGGAGCCCTTGATTAATCAAATTTTCATGAAGCTCCTATAAAATTTAGGATAATTTTTTCTTTAAGTAAACAATATTATCTGTCTTATTAGAAAAAATAAACCCAGCATCCATCATCTTTAACTGATGGTTAAGTTAAGATTTATTTTTTCAAAATCAATAAATTCAATAGCTTTTAGAAAGAGATTCAGTAACTGGTTTTAGCCTACAAGGATTAATGATTTGAAGATTGAAATGAACTCAATTATTTTATAAATAATAGATAAATCTTTGGATTCATAACCCTACTAGAGTGAGGTAATAATTGATTTAAGAATGTCTTGATTTTCTTTTCAAAACCCCACCAGCAGCCTCTTTGATGCTACTAGTAAAAATAAAAGCTTTAGGATCAATGTCGCTCACCATATTTCTGAGTTGCCTTACTTGTAGTCGAGTAACTACCGTAAAAACAATATCAACAGGTTGGTGAATGTCAAAACTATCTTTCAAATATCCCCTTTCACCTTTATATACAGTAATACCCCTGTCTAGCTCTTTCACTAGTTTCTCTTTTATGAGTTCGTTTTCGCTAGAAATTATAGTAACTCCTGTATATTCTTCTAAACCTTCAATCACATAGTTGATGGTTCGAGACGCTGTATAATAGGTCAAGATAGAATACAAAGCGGTGGGTAAGCCTAATTCAATTGCGGCTATCAAGAAAATGATCACATTAATTCCCAAAATTATTTCACTAATGGTAAAACTGATTCGCTTACCGGTGTATAACGCCAAAACCTCAATTCCATCTAATGCACATCCTCCTCTTATCGCTAAGCCTACACCAATCCCCATAAAAACTCCCCCAAAAATAGAGACCAACAATAAATCAGATGTGATTTGTGGGTAAGGTATAAACTGCAAACATAACCCTAAACCAATTACTGCAGCAAGCGTTTTGAATGCGAAAGTTTTATTCACTTGAAAAGCCCCCATAATTATAAAAGGAATGTTTGCTAGAACAATAACATAAGCAATATTAAAATGGTAAAGCTCATGCAATAACAATGAAATACCCGTAACTCCTCCATCGAAAAATTTATTAGGGACCAAGAAACTCTTTAATGCAAAACCACAAAAAAGTATGCCAATACCGGTATAAATAATATCTGTTAACCAAAGAGGTAATTGCTTTCTTTTCATTAATGATTTAAATATTAATTCATTTTATTAGTAACTGCAAGTTAAGGGATGTTTTTAAAATAAGAGAGATTTTATTAATTATACGATAAATTTATAAAATTTCAAACCCATGACTTTATTAACTTTTTATTATTAATTT
>JBKJLB010000366.1:0-3004 GCA_046597075.1 Pelobium sp. | reverse complement strand
AGTTTATCAACTCATCTCTCCAATTTTACAGGAATTTTCTAAAAGACACCGAAATATCACCAGGATTTTAAATAAAAATGCTGATAAATTAATTGGAGAAGTTCCCGATTTTAAATCAGATATTTTAGAAACCTCTTCTTTTAGGAAATTATTGATTGGGTCTTATTTTACTCATGAATATTCTATCGAGTCTGCGGCATTTTTTAATCCATCAATTGTTGAAGATCCAGATCAATCAGATTTAGAGGAAGGCGAAAAGAGAATCATTATTAGTTTTAGAGCAGTTGGCGAAGGGCATATTTCCTCTATTGTTTTTAGAAAAGCTACCATTGGCCGAGACAACAGTATAGAAGTTATGCCATCTGGCAGATACGTTGATGAGGCGGAGGTGATTAAAAATAATATTTATAAAAAATCTTATTTCTTAGAAAAAGCGCAAGACTCGCAAATTTCTCGTAAAACTTTAGATTTAGCTAAAAAGCATCTCAGTGAAAAGTTTGATTATAGAACGCTAAGAGAGACCATTAATCGATTAATAAATGACAAAGAAATTGATGTTGAAGATACTGAGCTAGAGAAATTACTTTGGTTGGCCGATTCTTATCATGAAATATTGTTTTCTAGAGATACTGATATTTCTGACCGTATCATTTATCCGATATCAGAATTTGAAAGAAAAGGAATTGAAGATGCTAGGTTTGTTAAGTTTTTTAATGAAGATGGTACGCACAAGTATTACGCTACCTATACAGCTTACGATGGATATGTGATTATGCCTAAATTATTAGAGACAACTGATTTTCACTATTTCAAAATAAGACCCGTTTATGGAAATGGTGCAAAAAACAAAAACCTCGCTTTGTTTCCTCGTAAAATAAATGGTCAATATGTAATGATGTCGAGAATTGACGGATGGAATAATTACATCATGTATTCTGACAAAGTAAACATCTGGACAGATCCTATAAAATTACAATCACCTAAATTCCCTTGGGAATTTGTACAAATTGGTAATTGCGGGTCGCCCATAGAAACCAAAGAAGGTTGGTTAGTGATAACTCATGGTGTGGGAGCAATGCGTAGATATTGTTTGGGGGTGAGTTTGCTAGATTTAGAAGATCCAAGTAAAGAAATAGGAAGATTAAAAGACCCTATTTTGATTGCCAACAAAGATGAGCGTGAGGGTTATGTTCCTAATGTGGTTTACTCCTGTGGTTCTATTATCAATAATGGAGAATTAATTATTCCTTACGGACTGTCTGATTATTCTTCTTCCTTTATGACGGTGAATCTTATCGATTTATTAGATAAATTGAAGAACGAAAGTTAATTTTTTAAGATTCTTTTATAAAGTGCTAAATACTCTTTTGCCATTTTTGTAGCCGAAAAGTTCTCTTTTGCAATTTCGAAACAGTTTTTTCTGTTGATAGATGAAAGTTTGGAGATGGAATCTACAGCTTCAGAAACATCATGAACAAGAAAACCATTGACTTTATTTTGAATTAATTCGGGCATAGAACCTCGATTAAAGGCAATTACGGGTGTTCCACAAAGCATTGCTTCCACAACGCTTAATCCAAAAGGTTCATTAAAATTGATGGGATGAAGTAGTGCAGCGGCATTTCCCATTAGTTTATTTCTTAACTCTGGACCCGCATGACCTAAAAATTCTATGTCACTATTTAATTGAGGTTTTACTTTTTGCTCGAAATAACTTGAATCTTGAATAATGCCTGCAATTTTTAGTTTTCTATTTGATCTTTTAGCAATTTCAATAGCCTCGGCAGTTCCTTTATCAGGATGAATTCTTCCAAAAAAAAGTAAGTAATCTGCTGGATGATCATTGAAAATAAAATCACTAATATTTAATCCATTATAAACGGTAGCTAAATATTTTAGCGATGGATGTCTGTCTGAATTACTAATCGAAACGTAATGACAATTATCATTATACTTTTTATAAACAGGAATTATTTTCTCGGACGAAAAACCATGAATTGTAGTAATAATTGGCGTTTTAATAAGCTTGGAATAGGTGAGGGGCAAAAAATCAAAATGATTATGAATCAGGTCGAATTCATGCGAATGCTCCATTAGATTACTAATATGTAAACACTCTACAACTTTAGCATCTTGATTTCGGTCATATTCATAACCTTTATCAATCACAGCATTTAAAGTTCCACCTGTTATAGAATCACCTGTAGCAAAAAGAGTAACCTCTACACCTAATTTAATCAGTTCTTCCGTAAGATTAGATGCCATCTGTTCCCATGGCCCATAATGTTCTGGGGGAGTTCTCCATGCTACTGGTGATAAAACCGCGACTTTCATTAAACAGTCACTACTTTCTCAGGTAACTTATCGAATAGATATTCTTTCTCTTGAGCTTTTAAAATTGTTAAATGAGAGATAAAATAGGCTAAAGTACTTTCAGCACCTTGGTTACGGTTCAATCCAACCTCAGTTAAACCATCACAACAACCATTGGTTTCATGATCATATACTGGAATTCTCAATGTATTTTCTCCTAAAAACCAAAGGTAGGCTTGAAACATTTTTTTGATATAAGCTACGTCATCTGTAACTGTATAGGCCTGAAAATACATCATTACGGCAGCCATAGTCTCAATTGCTTGCTGATCAAAAACGGCTTTTTCTCCGCCTTTGTAAAACCAACCATCGTTTCCAATTGGATTATAATAACCTTTATCTAAAGTCTCCTTGTCTAAAAAAGTTAGGCTTTCTAACCCTATTTCTTTATAAATGTAATTTCCTGTAGCTTCGTAGGCTTTTAATAATGCCATTGGTAAAATAGCATTATCGTAGGTTAATTTTTCTTCAAACCAATGCCAGTCTTTAGATTTATTTCTTTGATAAGCATTAATTAATTTATCGGCCAAAGCCTCTAACTTTAGCTTTAAATCATCATCATGATAAGAATTCAAATAATCTGATATTCCCATCTTACTATTTGCATCCCCTCTTAAATGTTGGAGTTTAT
>JBKJLB010000285.1:0-4929 GCA_046597075.1 Pelobium sp. | reverse complement strand
ATCGTTAATCAGTATTTTAATCTATTTATTCTTATCGGTTAGCCATTTCAGAAACTATAAAAAATACACCGAACTCACTACTTCATTTGCAGATTTAGCAAGTTTAAAATGGTTAAGAAATTTCCTTTACGCGTTTGGTATTTTAACAATTTTACCCATCATTAAAGAGCTACTTTCTGGGTTTGATTTTTTTGCAAAATTACGGTATTATGGGCCTTGGTATTATTATGTGGCTTTTGCCATAGTGGTTTATTACATTGCTATAAATGCTTACCAAGCAGTTTATATGCATTTAAGAAAAATTGAATTTCAGCCACAATTACTTTTAGCTTTTCAGGATTCAAGTGTCAAATTAAGTACTGAAAAACTTTCTGAACAAAATAATGAAACGATAATTATCCCGATCGACGAAAAGTCGGCATACCTTAAAAGTGAATTATTGTCTTTAATGGAAGAGGAAACTTTGTTTGAGCGATCAGACCTCACCTTAAATGAAGTTGCCATTAAACTGAAAACCAATGCAGTGATTTTAAGTAAAGTGGTGAACCAGCAATTTGCTTTAAATTTTAATGACTTCATTAATCAATATCGGGTGAATGCAGTGATTGAAAGAATCAAAGACCCAAAATTTAAAAACCAGACTTTATTGGCCATTGCCTTTGATGCTGGATTTAATTCTAAAGCTACTTTTAACAGGGCTTTCAAAAAGTTCACTAAAAAAAACCCGAAAGACTTTTTGCACTAATGAAATTGCGTTAGGGATAGAAATGGAAATCCTTTTTGTTATTCTGAGCGAAGTCGAAGAATTTACAAAAAGATTGAAATGTATAGCCCGCCCCGCTTGCCCCGAGCGTAAGCCACCGGGGAACGCCCAAATGCTTCTAATTAGCCTCAAATTATAATTTGAAACCTATTTACTAGTCTCATATTATGATTTGAAGCGATGTGCTTTTCTTTTACCCACACCTTTGGAGAAACAAAAATAAAAGCAGCATGAAAAATTTATTCATTTTTATTCTCATCATTTTTTCTACTAAAGCAATAGCACAACAAAAAGACAGTATCATCATAAAAAGAGATACTATAAAAACTCAAAATTTAATGGAAGTGGTTATTAAAACTACAACACCAATTGTGCAGGTGAAAACTGATAAGGTTTTGTTGAATGTGGATGCCATGCCAAATGCAGCTGGTACAAATGCATTGGAACTATTAAGATTAGCTCCTGGTATTTCTATTGATGGACAAGACAATATAAAAATAAGCGGTAAAAATGGAATTCAGGTTTTATTAGATGGAAGGTTACAAACATTAAGCTCGCAGCAAATAGCTTCTTTATTAAAAAGTACTGATGCCGCTAATATTAAAACCATTGAGGTGATTGCTAATCCATCCTCTAAATATGATGCTGCTGGAAATGCTGGAATCATCAATATCATCTTTAAAAAATCTAATCAATATGGCACTAATGGAAGCCTGACTTTGGGCTATCAAAAAATGGAGCATTACAGACAAAACTCTGCATTTAATATCAACACAAAAGGGAAAAATTTTAATGCTTTTGCAAATGGCAATTATGATAATAGCCTACAATACACTACGGTAAGTAACAGCAGATATTTAAATGATAAAAATTTTTCACAAAAGGGAGTGGAAAGACAAGGCTACAGAAACCCCGGTTTAAGAGTTGGATTAGATTATAACGCAAATTCAAAAAATAAAATAGGTGCAATTTTAAATTATAATAGCGTATGGGATGATTTTCCATCTGATGCTACAACCATAGTACAAAGTAGCAGCTCAAATAGTATTTTGAATACCATTACCAAGGCAAACCTTACGGAGAATAGATTGGGATCAAACATAAATTATCAGTTTCAGGACACCAGTGGCACAACTTTAAATATTGATGCTGATTGGTTGAATTACAAAGCCAATTTAGGGAATTTGGTAAATAATACTTTCAATAATAATACTACTGTCAATATTTTTGATAATAACACCAGAACCAACATTAATTTATTTTCGGCAAAAGCCGATTTAAGTCTTAAAGTTTTAAATAATGGGACTTTTGAAAGCGGCATTAAATTTTCTTCCAGCAAAACTCAAAATGATTTAAAAACTTATCAAAATAACGGAAATCAGGAGTTTAATCAACTTAATAATTACAACTATCGCGAAAAGATTTATGCTGGGTACTCTAGTTGTAATAAGTACTACAACAAATGGAATTTACAGGCAGGTTTAAGAGCTGAGTTTACTCAAAGTAAGGGTGCTTCTGTAAACGGACAGCAAAATGGTTCTACATTGTCTGATAGTTCTTACCTTAATATTTTTCCAACTTTGTTTGTAAGGTATCAAGCTGATGAAAATCATTCTTTTGGATTTTCATATACAAAAAGATTGAACAGACCTTCATTTCAGGATCAAAATCCATACATCTACCGAACAGATTTTTATTATTCGCAACAAGGAAACCCTTATTTACAACCTGCTTACACACAAAGTTTTGGGTTAGATTTCACTTGGAAAGGACAAACTCAAATCAAATTAAACTATAACCAAACCAAAGATTTAATGGAAGATATTATTACCCAAAATGGCGACCAAACTTTAGTAAAATGGGCAAATGCAGGTACAAGAAGTTTTGTGAATATCAATGTAGGCTCTCCGTTTCAAATTAATAAAATATGGTCAGGATATTTTTATGCCGAGCCATACTATCAATTTTACAAAGCAGATTTAAGTAAATATGCAGGTTTAGCGAACATCAATAACGGAGGTTTAGGTTTTAATTCTTACATCAGCAATAACTTTGATTTAGGCAGAAAATGGAGTGGTACTTTAAGTAATTGGTTCAACTATGCCAGTCGTTCTTCCATTTATAAAACCAAGGCTATTACAAGTGTTGATGTTGCATTTAAAAAACAAATGATGGATAATAAATTGACTTTAAACTTTACTTATCGCGATATTTTTAACACCCAAAGATGGGCACAATCAGCTGTAATTGGTGAGGTTAATCAATCTAGCGTACGTAAATGGGAAAGTAGTGGCGCTTATGTGGGGATTAGTTATAGATTAGGTAATCAGAAAATGAAAACTGATCGCAACAGAGCCACACAAACAGAAGAACAAGAAAGGATTAAATCTAGGAAATAATGAGTAAAGCTAAACTAGCTTAATTTATAATGTTTATAACTCGAATGCTAAAATTAATCAATTTTAAATAAGGAAAAAAAATACCGAATGGCTTTTTAGAAATAATAGTCCCGATAGGGTATAATATATTATTATAAAATAAATATAGACCCGATAGGGTATAATTATCAAGTTTATCTTATATTTGTACCCGAAAGGGTATAAATATGTTATCTGAATATCTAAAGAAAAAAAGAAAAGCTTTAAATCTCACACAAGAAGATCTTGCATTAAAAGCAGGAGTTGGACTTAGAGTTGTACGTGAGATGGAACAAGGAAAGCCAACATTAAGGATGGATAAGGTTAACCAGGTATTGATGTTGTTTGGGGCAAAACTCGGGGTGGTATCAAAAGTAAAAGAAGATGAGTAAGAAAGGTTTAGTTTATTTTCAGGACAAACTGGCTGGTGTACTTTCGGAAACAGATGAGGGTTACGAATTTAGTTATCAGACCAACTACTTGGAAAGTAAGAACGCGAAGCCTGTGAGCTTAATGCTTCCGCTTTCATCTAAAATATATGAGAGCAAAGTTCTTTTCGCTTTTTTTGATGGCTTAATACCTGAAGGTTGGCTATTGGATTTGGCAATAACGCATTGGAAGGTCAAAAGCAATGACCGATTTCAATTATTACTATTAACATGCAGGGATGCAATTGGAGCGGTAACAATAATTCCGGAAGAAGACTAAATTATGGCAAATTGTTGGTTTTGTTATCAAGACGCAGGTACGTCATCTTATCATGAAAGATGTTCAAGGCGTTTTTTTGGTATGGACAAAGTACCTTATCTGGAGTTGAATAACAAACTTTTGAAAACTTTGGCTGACCAAACCATCAACGAGCGGATTGCTGTGACCGGAGTTCAGCCAAAACTTTCTGTTACGTTGGAAAAGAAGAAGGAGCAGAATCGGTTGACTATAGTAGGACTTTGGGGAGAATACATACTCAAACCACAACACCCTGACTTTCCAGAAATGCCGCAGTCTGAAGACTTGACTATGCATTTGGCTAGCCTTTTTAAAATGCCTATTTGTGATCACACTTTAATTGAAGCTTCAGACGGCAGTTTGGTCTATCTGGCAAAGCGATTTGATAGGGTGAATGGAAAGAAAGTTCACATGGAAGACTTCTGCCAATTATCTGAATTTTTAACGGAAAATAAATATAAAGGATCCTACGAAAAAATAGGAAAGCTCATCCTGAAATATTGCACCCAAACTGGTTTTGATGCATTGACTTATTTTGAGCTGGTACTATTTTCATTTTTGACAGGGAACAATGATATGCACCTTAAGAATTTTTCTGTATTACATACAAACCTAGGAGTGAATCTAAGTCCTGCCTATGATCTGCTAAATGTAAATCTTGTTAATCCAGAAGATGATGAAGAACTTGCTTTGACATTGAACGGCAAAAAGAAAAAAATAAAATTAACTGATTTCGACTTGTTAGCAAAAAGTATGAATATACCAGAAACCGCTGTAAGGAATACTTATCACAAATTTTCTTCAAATAATAATCAAATTGAAGAAATGATTGAGCTATCATTTTTGAGTCCTGAGAAGAAAGAATTATATATTGAAATTTGGAATAAAAAGCAACAGATATTCAATTAACAAGATGCTTCTCCACAAAATTATTTATTTTTCCTATTGAGCCTAATTATTTACCTTTTCTATGGCAAATTTTGGATAATTTGGTGTTTTCAGTTAAACAAAAAGCATTCCAGA
>JBKJLB010000306.1:0-3953 GCA_046597075.1 Pelobium sp. | reverse complement strand
TTATGAAATTTCGCCAGATAAGAAGCAGTTAGTCAATGAATTAAAGAAATTAGCAAAAGAAGCAGAGATGGTATGGCTCGCATCCGACGAGGACCGTGAAGGGGAAGCTATTTCTTGGCATTTATTTGAATCGCTAGGTTTAAAAGAGGAAAACACCAAGCGAATTGTTTTTCACGAAATTACTAAACCTGCTATTTTAAAGGCGATTGACAATCCTCGTAAAATTAATTACGATTTAGTAAACGCACAACAAGCCCGCAGAGTTTTAGATAGATTAGTGGGTTTCGAACTTTCTCCAGTGTTATGGAAAAAAGTAAAACCATCACTCTCGGCAGGCAGAGTTCAGTCTGTTGCGGTACGTTTAATTGTAGATAGAGAAAGAGAAGTAAACGCATTTGAAAGCACTGCAGCTTTTAGAGTAGTTGCTATTTTCTCAACTGATAAAAAAGAAATATTTAAAGCAGAACTTTCTTCAAAGTTTGATAAAGAAACTGATGCTCAAGCTTTTTTAGAAGCTTGTAAAGCAGCCATCTTTAAGATAAATACATTAGATATAAAGCCGCTCAAAAGAAATCCAGCAGCACCTTTTACCACTTCTACGCTTCAACAAGAAGCCACTAGAAAATTAGGCTTTTCGGTTTCTAGAACCATGACAGTGGCTCAAAAACTATATGAAACTGGTAAAATCACCTATATGCGTACAGATTCGGTTAATCTATCTGAAACCGCGATAGATGCTGCTGCACAGGAAATTAAATCAGCTTATGGCGAAAAATATTTAGAGCCTAGAAGGTTCAAAACTAAAAATGCAAGTGCGCAAGAGGCCCACGAGGCCATCCGTCCAACACATTTCGAATGGCATACTTTAACAGATGGCGATTCCTCAGAAAAACGTTTATACGAATTAATTTGGAAGCGTTCTATCGCATCGCAAATGAGCGAAGCACAAATCGAAAAAACAACTGCTAAAATTGGCATCAGTACCAGAAAAGAAGAGTTAACTGCCAATGGTGAAGTCATTAAGTTTGATGGATTCTTGAAAGTATATTTAGAAGACAATGATGACGAAGCAGACCATTTAGATGAAAAATCTGATAATGCCATTTTACCTCCGTTAGCGCCAGGTCAAAAATTAAGCTTGGAGGAAATGAACGCTACAGAGCGATTCTCTCGGCCGCCAGCAAGATATTCTGAAGCTGCCTTAGTAAAAAAATTAGAAGAATTAGGCATTGGTCGCCCTTCTACCTACGCTCCTACCATATCAACGGTTCAAAACCGGGGTTATGTAGTTAAAGAGGAACGCGAAGGGAAATCAAGAAACTATCAGGTTTTTACCTTAAAAAAAGGTGAAATCAAAAAACAACAAAAAACAGAAATTACTGGTGCAGATAAAGGAAAACTTTTCCCAACAGATATTGGCGCTGTAGTGAATGACTTTTTAGTGGAACATTTTAAAGGCATTGTTGATTTTCATTTCACGGCAAACGTAGAAAAAGAATTTGATGAGATTGCCCGAGGTTTAAAGGAGTGGACAACCATGTTAAAAGACTTCTACAAGCCTTTTCACCTAGAAGTTGAAGATACATTAGCAAATGCAGATAGGGCCAGCGGAGAACGCTTATTAGGCGTCGACCCTAAGTCGGGTAAAAACGTATATACAAGGGTAGGTAAATTTGGACCCATTGTTCAAATTGGAGAAGCGGATGATGAAGAAAAGCCAACCTACGCCAGTTTAATGAAATCGCAGTCTATTGAATCCATTAAATTAGAAGACGCACTCGAGCTTTTCAAGTTGCCATTTAGTTTACAGGAATATAAAGGAAATGAAGTTTCAGTTGGCATTGGTCGTTTTGGGCCTTATGTGAAATGGGGAGAAACTTTTATCTCTATCCCTAGAAATGAGGATGCTTTAGCTGTCAATGATCAAAGAGCTCGTGAAATTATTGAAGAGAAAATTACCGCTGATGCGCCTGTAGCCTCTTTTAAGGGAGAGCCGGTCACTAAAGGAAAAGGTAGGTTTGGACCGTTTTTAAAATGGAAAGATTTATTTATCAATGTTCCTGCTCGCTATGATTTCGAGAATATTTCTCAGAACGAGATTAACGAATTGATTTCTGCTAAGGTAGAAAAAGAGGCTAATCGTTATATCCAACAATGGGAGAAAGAAAAAATTGCGATTGAAAATGGACGTTGGGGACCATTTATCCGTTTTGGTAAGCAGATGCTAAAATTAGGAAAGAATCCTAAAACGAAAGATAAATATACTCCCGATGAACTAGCTGTGCTTGATTTTGAAGCAGTAAAAAAGCTCATCACCGATCAAATACCAGATGCATTTGAAACTAAAGCTAAGAAGGCTCCTGCTAAGAAAAAAGTAGCTACAAAAAAGAAATAAATCACATGAAGAAGGATCTTCCTGAAAATATTGTTGAAGAAATTTCTATTGCCGCTGTGTTAGAATCAGAAACTCCTGAAAGTAAAGTTTGGAATGTCTATCTCATTAACCTAAAAGATTTGGCAATTGAAACCGTTTTAATTACCTCCAAAGGCTATGGTTTAAAAAACGGTCAAGAAGTAAAAACCTCTACTCTTAGGCACATGATAGAAAGCGTTGAACCTAAATCTTTTGCGAAAGTTGAAGCTATAGATGAGGACGTTTTTGGCTTGAATAATGAGTATTGGGTAAGCTATTATATTGGTAAAGAAATATTTGATAAAAAATTTATTTTCTTACCAGAAAGTATTGTAGAATCTAATATGATGAGAATCCCAATTGTGAATAAACCAGGTGTAATGGTTGGTAAATAGCCTTTATACCAATTTTTTCAGGCTTGTGATCACCCCTCGATGCAATCCATCATGATACATCAAAAAATTTATGGTTTCCTCCATATTGTTGAATTCTATTCCCATACTTTGTCTCCATGAAGGGTTTTGAAAGAACAAACCTTCTTTAAAATCCTTCTCCCAATCATCGATAGTCTTTAAAAATAAGTGTTTGAAATGGTTAATTTGTTTTTCATCAACAAACCCTGTCGGAATGGTACCTGGCTTAAACATTTCGAAAATTTCCTCATCAATTAGCATTGCATGCCCTCCTCTCTTATAGCAAGCTCCTTGTTGGGCAGCAATCATGTGTGCTAAATTCCAGATGATGTTATTGTTAAAACCATCAGGAATTTTATTCATTTGCTCCACTGATAAACCTGCTATATCTTCGATTAAGGTTTTACGCGTAATTCTATAAATTTCAAATTGCTTTTCCATATTGTTTAAATAAGGGCTATTAATTTTGGCAGAAAAATAAGAAAGCCTATAATAACAGCTGTAATAGCACTTACAATCACTGCTGCAGCCGCTAAATCTTTAATAATTTTAATTTTAGGATGAATTTCTGGAGAAATAAAATCGGCCATATTTTCGATACTGGTATTCATAATTTCAGCCATAAAAACAAAACCTATAGACAGTGCCACTGCAACCCATTCTAAATTGCTGATGTCTAAAAAAAGGCTCAAGGCAATAACTAGTGCCATTATAAAAAAATGCACCCTGGCATTATGCTCCTCTCTGAAAAGAATTTTCAATCCATTAAAAGCATATTTAAAGCTTTTTAATCGGTCTAAAATAGAAAATTTCTTACTAGCCATTATTAAATTTTCTTCAAGTTCTCTTGAGTCAGTGCTCCTTTTGTATTTCCTGTATTCAACGTATTTGCCGGTTCAAATAACATCACCGAAACTTCATTTTCGGCAACGGGTCTATGCTCTACTCCTTTTGGCACAACGATAAATTCGCCCGCTTTTATCTGTTCCACTTTATCCCTAAACTCCATTTTAAATTCACCATCTATCACCAAAAACATTTCATCTTCATGCTCATGATGATGCCAAACAAATTCACCCTTAAATTTTACCAATTTTACTTCCTGACCATTTAATTCACCCACAATT
>JBKJLB010000283.1:0-2959 GCA_046597075.1 Pelobium sp. | reverse complement strand
AACAAATTCTTCGACTTACACGGTATATTATAACGGTTTTTTAATTTTTTATCCAAAAAAATAAGGATGAAGATTTAACCCTCATCCTTTTATCTTCAAATTTTAATCTCAATCAAGGTCTTCACAATAAGGTACACTGATTAAGTATTTCCCTAAAAATCAAACTTTATTCCCTGCGCTAAAGGCAAAGTAGTAGAATAATTAATGGTATTCGTTTGGCGGCGCATATAAGCTTTCCAAGCATCAGAACCTGATTCTCTTCCTCCACCGGTTTCTTTTTCTCCACCAAAAGCACCACCAATTTCTGCTCCAGATGTGCCTATGTTTACGTTGGCAATGCCACAATCAGAACCTGCAACGGATAAAAATTGTTCTGCTTCACGCATATTAGTCGTCATAATTGCAGAGGATAAACCTTGCGGAACGCCATTTTGCATCGCGATAGCCTCATTCAAATCTTTATATTTCATTAAATATAAAATGGGTGCAAAAGTTTCGTGTTGCACAATTGCCATTTCGTTTTTAGCTTCGGCAATGCAAGGTTTCACGTAACAGCCAGATTCGTAATCAGCACCATCTAAAACCCCACCTTCTACCATAAATTTCCCACCTTCGGCTTTACATTTTTCAATGGACGTCAAATAGTTTTGAACAGCATCTTTATCAATCAATGGTCCAACGTGGTTATTGGTATCTAAAGGATTTCCAATTTTTAACTGCCCATAAGCTTTCACTAATTTTGCGGTAAATGCATCATAAACACTTTCGTGGATGATTAAACGGCGGGTAGAAGTGCAACGCTGTCCTGCAGTTCCAACTGCTCCAAAAACAGCACCAATCAAGGTCATATCTAAATCTGCATTTTCAGTAATGATGATGGCATTGTTGCCACCTAATTCTAAAATATGTTTTCCTAATCTGGCGCCAACTGCTGCTCCAACAGATTTTCCCATTCGGGTTGATCCAGTAGCAGAAACTAAAGGAACATTGGTGTCATTAGCCATCAATTCGCCGATGTTTCTATCCCCAATTATCAAACAAGAAATACCTTCTGGCAAATCGTTTGCGGCTAAAACTTTTTGCATAATTTTTTGACAAGCGATACCAGTCAAAGGTGTTTTTTCGGATGGTTTCCAAACGCAAACATTCCCACAAACCCACGCTAAAGCCGCATTCCAGCTCCAAACAGCCACAGGAAAATTAAATGCAGAAATAATTCCAACCACACCCATTGGATGCCATTGTTCATACATTCTATGTTGTGGACGTTCTGAATGCATGGTTAATCCATATAATTGGCGAGATAAACCAACCGCAAAATCGCAAATATCAATCATCTCTTGTACTTCGCCCCAACCTTCTTGTAGGCTTTTCCCCATTTCATAAGAAACCAGTTTTCCTAAATCGTCTTTATGTTTTCTTAATTCTTCGCCTAATTGACGTACAATTTCTCCTCTTTTTGGCGCTGGCATCATCTTCCAACTCAGGAAAGCATCTTTTGCAGTTGCAATCACTTCATGATAATCATCAGCGGTAGCGAAATTTACTGAAGCGATTAATCTTCCATCAACAGGCGAGTGAATTTTCTTTTCTTCAGCATTGTTGCCGCTTTTCCATTTCCCACCAGTACTTATAGCATGATTGATCTTACTAATTCCTAAATTTTCTAATACTTTTTCAATAGCTACTTGCATATTTTTTCTGATTTATGAGAATCAAAGCATGAATCTCGATTGCGGTCTTTTATTGGTAACTTTGCGAAGTTAAGAATTTAAAAAGGAGAAGAAGGAAGCATTAATTCCCCCAACATTAATAATCACATTTCAAAGATTATACTGTTTTAAAAATCAACCTTTTAACATACACATTGTCTAATTGTTGAAAAATATAATAAGAACCGTGTCATTAATAATTATAATTTGAGAGTAATAAATCAGGGTGAGACGAAGGATTTTCAAATTTTAGTTTTCCTGATACGTTCTCTTTAATATTTGTTACCGAATGGAAGAAGAATTCGAATTTGAATTTACTGAAGATCCAAAGCTTTCAGTAGAGCGCTACGAAGAGATGATCCGTAATCAAGATCAGTACTTTTTTGACGCTCAAGCCTTTGAAAATATCATAGATTATTATATCGATAAGAGTGATCCCATCAAGGCATTGCAGGTGATTGAGTATGCGGTTTTACAGCATCCTTTTGCGGCAATTTTCCATATCAAAAAGGCGCAATTACATGTTTTTACCAATGAAATAGAGAAATCTTTTGAATCTTTAGAAAAGGCTGAGTTGCTAGAACCTTCAGAGGCTGACATCTACATGATTAGGGGAAACATCTATGAAAGTTTAGAGCAACATGATGATGCCTTAGAGAATTTAAAAAAGGCGTTGGATATGGCCGAAAACAAAGACGAAGTTTTGATGCAAATATCCTTTGTTTATCAAAACATGGGCGATTATGATGAAGCTGTTTCTTATTTAAAACTTTGTTTAGAGAACAATATGGAGAATCAGGATGCGCTTTATGAGCTGGCATTTTGTTATGATGTTTTAGACAAACAAGAAGAAAGCATTTTGTTTTATCAACAATATATAGACAATGAGCCTTACTCTTTTGCCGCTTGGTATAATTTAGGTAATGCTTTTCATAAAATGAGTTTGTTTGAGAAAGCCATTGATGCCTATGATTATGCCATTTTAATTAAAGATAGTTTTGCATCTGCCTATTTCAACAAGGGAAATGCTTTGGTGCAGTTAGATCGTTTCCAAGAAGCTATTGATGTTTATCGCCAAACTTTTGAATATGAGCAACCCAATGCAGATACTTATTGTGCCATTGGCGAATGTTATGAGAAATTAGAAAAAATGGATGAAGCCCGCTCTTTTTATAAAAAAGCGGTAAAAATGGATACCAAACTAGCTGATGCCTGGTATGGAATTGGTGTAACACTTGATTTTGAAG